>WTJQ01000234.1 GCA_011524785.1 Planctomycetota bacterium
GGCCGAAGCCGTCGAGGACGCGTCCCAGCAGGGGGGCGCCGACCTGGACCTCGAAGGGGCGTCCGAGGGCCGTCACGGGCTGCTGCGGGGCGATGCCCTGCAGCTCGCCGTGGGGCATGAGCAGGGTGCGCGTGCCGCGGAAGCCCACGACCTCGGCGTCGATGGGGCCCAGCACGCCGCGATCGATGCGGCACAGCTCGCCCAGGGCCGCGGGCACGCCCTCGGCCTCCACCATCACGCCGGAGACGACCTCCACCCGACCGCGGAAGTGCGGCTGGGCGGCGTCCTCGACGACGCGGGCGGCCTGGGCGAGGTCGAGCTTCATCCGGCGAGCTCCTCCGTGAGGCGCGTGCGGATGGCCTCGAGGGTCTCGTCGATCTCGCGCACCAGCAGGCCGCGCTCGGTCTCGACGTGGACGTCGCCGCGGCGCAGGGCCGGGTCGGCGACGACCTCGGTGCCCTCGCGGAAGGGGGTGGTCGCGAGGCGCTCGGCGTCGGCGGGGGCCACGTGGACGCGCACGCGGGCACGGCCGGCTCCCGAGGCGGCCAGGGCCTCGCGGACGATGGTCTCGAGGTCGTAGCGACCCGCGTCGAGCTCGGTCCGCAGCAGGGTCGCGGCGATCCCGACCCCCAGCTCGATGGCCTGGGCGGTCAGGGCCTCGGCGGCCTCCTCACGCGCGCCGTCGAGGCGATCCACGGCGGCATCCAGGGCGGCGCGGCCAGCAGCGACCGCGTCGAGGCGGCCCTGCTCGAGGCCCTCCTCGCGGGCCTGGGCGGCCTGGCGCGCGGCCTCCTCCTCGAGCAGCTCCTGGGGGCTGCGGCGCGTCACGCGGGCCGCGGCCACGGGGCTCCCCGTGGAGAGGGGGCGCAGGGTCACCTTGTGGATGGAGGCGCCCATGGGTCAGCTCACCATCTCCTGCCCGGCGCGGGCGGGGGTGAAGTCCCCGGCGTCCATCAGGGCGCGCACGGCGCTCATGATCTCGGACCGGGCGGCCTGCACGTCGGCCAGCGGGACGGAGCCGGCGAGCTCGCGCTCGTCCGCCACCATGTCGCGGACCCGACTGGAAAGGTTTTCCATGATGTTCGCTTCGACCTCTTGGGACGATCCCTTGAGGGCCAGCGACAGGGTCTGGGTCTCGACCGAGGCCAGGATCTTCTGCATGGCACGGCGGTCGATGGTCGCGAGGTCGTCCCACGTGAACATGAAGCCGCGCACCTGGTCGACCAGCTCGCCCTCGAGCTCGTCCAGGCAGCCCATGACGTTCTTCTCGAGGTCGCCCACCGAGTGGTTCAGGAGGTCGGCGATGGTCCGCAGGCTCTCGCTGGGGTCGGGGGGCGCCGGCATGGCGGCCAGGGCCCGCACGCGGTCGCGCAGGTCGTCGGCCATGGACAGCAGGCAGTCCACGTTGGGGGGGCTGACCTGGGTCATGCGCTTGACGGTCGCCAGCGCCCGCTCCTCGTCGAAGCTGCCCAGGACGGCCGCGGAGACGTGGGGGGACACGTGCGAGAGGATCAGCGAGACCACCGAGACGGGCTCGTCGGCCAGCAGGCGCGTCACGAGCTCGGTGGAGCAGCCGTCGAGGAAGCCGAAGGGCTGCTCGCGGCGGCGGCGCTCGTGGATCTCGCCGACCACGCGCGCGGCCTCCTCGTCGCCGTAGGTCCCGGCCAGGATCTCGTGCAGCTCGAAGTCGTCCTGCGAGCGCACGCCCGTGCGCTTGTAGACGGTGTTGGCGATGTCGAGGTAGAGCCCATCGACGGCCTCGGGGGTGCACAGCCCGCCGTCCAGGTCGGTCATGGCCTCGGCCACGCGCGACACGACCTTGGGGTCGAGGGAGCGCATCACCTTGGCGGAGATCTCCTTGTCGAGGGAGAGCAGGAACGCGGCGACCTTCTGGACGCCGTCGACCTTGTCGTTGCTGGAGGCGCTCATGCCTTCACCTTCTGCTGGTAGTAGTCCTCGCCCAGGGCCCAGCGGCTGAGCAGCGCGCCCACCCGATCCGGGTCGGCCTCGAGCAGCTCCTCCACGTGGCGGCGGGCCAGCTCCTCGGCCGAGGAGTCGCCCTCGGTCGCGTTCTGCAGCGCGAGGATCGCCTCGGTCAGCTGCGGGTCGCCCGCGGGCTGCGCGGCGGCGGCCGGCGTGGCGCCCTTCTTCAGGGAGCGCAGCAGGACGAACACGAAGGCGGCTCCGGCGAGGAGCTCGAGGCCCCACTCGACCAGCATCCCGGTGGTCGCGCTGGGCGCCTCCGGCATGGGCACGGCGGCTGGGGCCACGGGCATCCCGGCCTCGTCGCGCTCGAGCCCGAACATCGGGCGGACCGCGGCGCTGAAGGAGTCGTTGCGCGTGGCGTCGAAGCCGACCAGGCCCTTCACCGTCGCCTCGGCGGCGGCGAGCTCGTCCTGGTGGGACTCGTCGAGCAGCAGGGAGACCGAGATGCGCTCGAGGCGCGGCTCGCTCATCACGCGGTGGGTGGTCTTGGAGCCGTAGGCGTAGGTCTTCTCGCTGTCGCTGCGAGTGGCCTCGCGGGCGTCGGCGACCTGCGCCTTGGCGGCGGTGACGTTGGCCTGCACCCCGGCCGGGCCGCCCACGGGGAGCGGCATGGGGTCGGTCGACTCGTCGAGGCGGTCGCTCATGACGGCCTTGGACTTGGGGTCGAGGGTCTCGTCGACGCTCTCGATGCGCTCGTAGGTCCACTCGCCCTTGACGCTGACCACGGCGACGCCGGGCCCGTAGGTGCGGTCGAGCCAGTCCTGCGCCCGCTGGGTCTCGCGGTCGTCGTAGGAGGCCTGGAACTCGAGGATGCCGGCGAGGCCGTGCTCGTCCTCGGACGGCGTGAGGGGCGTGCCCTCCTGGTCGGTGATCAGCACCCGGTCGTCCGGGACGCAGAAGGCGTTGGCGACGATGCGCGTGGCGGCGCGGGCCTGGGTGATGCTGGGGCGGCTCAGGCCGCGGGTCGCGACGACCACCGAGACGGTCGGGAGCTGCGTGCGCCCCAGGACGGGCGTGCGCGGGATCGAGGCCTTGACCGAGGCGCGGGCCACCCAGGACAGGACCTCGAGCTGCTTCTCGACCTCCTGCCAGTGGCGGGCGTCGGCGCGCTGGTTGCGCTCGACCGCGGCGTCGAAGGCGCTGGCGCCCCCGGCGGTGTCGATGCCGCGCGCGTCCGGGGTCAGGGCCCCCTCGATGGCGACGGCGTTCCAGGCCTCGTGCCGGCGACCGCTCTCGACCCACACCGTGTAGGGCGCGCGACCCGAGCTGGTCTCGAAGCGGATGCCCTTGGCGCCCAGCGCGCTGGTGACGCGGCTGAATTCTGCGCTCTCCAGGTCGCCCCGGAAGAACTCCATCTGGGGGTTGGCGGAGCGGTACCAGCTGACGCCGGCGACGCCGAGGATCATGAGCATGGCCAGGCCCAGCACGAAGCGGGTCGGACCATTGGCCTCGCGGAGGCTGTTGAGGACGTTCTGGAGGGAGGTCTTCATGGGTCACCTTGGCGTCAGACGCTCATGCGCATGACTTCGCGGTAGGCATCGATGAACTTGTTGCGGACCTGCATGCTGAACTCGAAGGCGAGCTCGGTCTGCTTGAGCTGGGTCGTCACCTCGTGGAGGTCGACGTCGCCCTTGAGGGCCTCGACGGGGAGGTCGTCGGTGGCGCGCATCTGGGCGTCGAGACCGGAGACGGCCTCGGCCATGGAGGACTGGAAGGCCTCGGCCTGGGGCGCGGCGGACGCCTCCGGCTTCTGGTTCTGCAGCTCCGCGATCTGCTTCTGCATCCGCTGCAGGGCGGAGGCGAGGCCGTCGCGCCCGCTGGCGCCGCTACCGATTCCGTTGACCATGGCTCAGGGTGTGGATGGGGTCTGGTGGGGACTCGAGGGTCGGGGTCACTCGGCGAGGCGCAGGGCCTGGGAGGCCATCTGCTCCATGGACTCCATCACGCCGATGTTGGCCTCGTAGGCACGCATGGCCGTGATGAGGTCGGTGTACTCACGCACCGCGTTGACGTTCGGGTAGCGGACCATCCCGTTGGCGTCCGCGTCCGGGTGGCCCGGCTCGTGGACCTCCTGGAAGGGCGTCTCCGTGTCCTGCTCGATCGAGGAGACCTGCACGCCGACGATCTCCTTGCCGCGCTGCGTGCGCTCCATGAGGGGCTCGAAGGAGACGACCTCGCGGCGGTAGGCCTCGCCGGTCTCGGCGGAGCTGGTGACGCGCGAGTTGGCGATGTTCTTGGTGATGACGTCGACGCGCGTGCGCTCGGCCTTCAGGGCACTCGCGGCGATGCGCATCCCGCGGAAGAGGCGATCGATCCCAGGCATCAGCGGTCACCGTGGATGGCGGACTCGACGAGGGAGCTCTTGGAGCGGATCAGCGTGCTCCAGAGCTGGAAGCGGATGAGGTTCTCGCGCTGCAGGGCGACCTCGTCCTCGACGACGACGTTGTTGCCGTCGGCGCGGGCGGGGGTCTCCTCGTCGATCGAGAGCTCCATGTCGACCGCGGCCGCGTCGCGGCCGGAGTCGAGGGCCTCGAGGACCAGCGACTCGAAGGCGACGTCCTGGCGCTTGTAGCCAGCGACGTTCTGGTTGGCGAGGTTGCTGGCGATCGCGTCGTGCCGGGCCACGGAGGCCGACATGAGCTTCAGCAGCAGGTCGCCGTTCTTTCCGAGGACGTCCATGGGCTCCTCCTCAGGCGACCAGTCCGGCCGAGCGCCAGATCTTCATCTTGTTGGACAGGGTCCGCGCGGTGAGCCCGAGCCGGCGCGCCGCCTCGGTCTTGTTGCCGCCGGAGGACTCGATCGTCGCCAGGATCGCGACGCGCTCGATGTCGGCCATCTCGTGGTCGGCGATCGCGGTGGCGACGGCCTTGTCGAAGAGGTCGAGGTCGCCGGGGAGGACGCCAGAAGCCACGCTCGCGGTCGAGGGGCCGAAGACCAGGTCGTCGGCGCTGATGTGCCCGTCGCGACCCAGGATCACGGCCCGGTGGACCACGTTCTCGAGCTCGCGCACGTTGCCGGGCCAGCTCCAGGTCTGCAGGCGGCGCACGGCCTCGGCCTCGAACAGGGGCTGCTCGCTGCCGTTCTTGGCGGCGTGGACCGCGGCGAAGTGCTCGGCGAGGGGCGTGATGTCCTCGGGGCGCTCGCGCAGGGGCGCGACCTCGACCGGCAGGACGTGCAGGCGGTAGTAGAGGTCCTCGCGGAAGCGGCCCTCGGCGACCTCCTTGGCGAGGTCGCGGTTGGTGGAGGCGATCACGCGCACGTTGACGCGGATGGTGGTCTGGCCGCCGACGCGCTCGAACTCGTCCTCCTGGAGGACGCGCAGGAGCTTGGCCTGCATCTGGGGCGAGATCTCCCCGATCTCGTCGAGCAGCAGCGTGCCGCCGTCGGCCAGCTCGAAGCGGCCCATGCGCTGGCGGTGCGCCCCGGTGAAGGCGCCCTTCTCGTGGCCGAAGAGCTCGGACTCGAGGAGCGTCTCGGAGAGGGCCGCGCAGTTGACGCGCACGAAGGGGGCCTCGGCGCGCGGGCTGCACTGGTGGATGTACTGGGCGACGCGCTCCTTGCCGGTGCCGCTCTCCCCGGTGATGAGGATCGTCCCGGTGGACTGCGACAGCCGCGCGGCGTTGCGCAGCGTGTCGAGCATGCGCGGGCTCTTGGCGATGATCGTCGGGTCCTCGGCCCCGCTGACCTGGCGGCGCAGGAGGGCGTTCTCGCGCTCGAGGCGGGCGTGGCCCAGGACCTTGTCCAGCGTCACCTTCAGCGCCTCCGGGCTGCAGGGCTTCATGAGGAAGTCCTGGGCGCCCTCGCTGATGGCGGTGACCGCGGTCTCGACGGTGCCGTGGGCGGTGACCACGACGGTCGGCAGGCCGGGGCACTTGTCCTGGATCGTGCGGACGAGCTCGAGGCCGTCCATCCCGGGCATGCGCAGGTCGGTCAGCACGAGGTCCGGCGTCTCGTCCTCCAGGCGGCGGAGGGCCTGCTCGGCGGAGCTGGCGCTCTCGGCACGGAAGCCCAGGGCACGGGCGGCCTCGCAGAGGAACTCGCGGGAGAGGTTGTCGTCGTCGACGACGAGGATGCGCTCACGGCTCATGGTCTGGATGCGGGAAGGAGGTTCAGGCTCGAGAAGGGATGCGCAGGCGGAAGCAGGCTCCGCCGAGGCTGGAAGGGGCGGCGTCGAGGTCGAGCTCGCCGCCGTGCAGGTCGGCGATCGAGTGCACGAGCGCCAGGCCGAGGCCAGTGCCCTCGGCGCGGGTGGTGAAGAAGGGCTCGCGGATGCGGTCCACGATCTCGGCGGAGACGCCGGGGCCGGCGTCCTCCACCTGGAAGCAGGTGCCCGCGGCGTCGCAGGTCACGGTCACCAGGACGCGTCCGCCCTCGGGCTGGACGTCCATGGCGTTGACGACGAGGTTGCGCAGGGCCTGGCGCAGCTCGATGCGCTCGCCGCTGCAGGCGTGGTCGCTGCCCTCGACCTCGAGCGTCCAAAGGGCGCGCTGCCCCTCGGGGCGCGTGCTGGCGGCCAGCTCGGTCGCCTCGCGGGCGAGCTCGAGGGCGGAGGTCTCCTCGGCGGCGACCTCGCCCGAGCGGGCCAGGCGCATGGTCGCGGCGACGATCTCCTCGACCTCGTCGGCGCCGGAGACGATGTGCGAGGCCCAGCGGCCCAGGCGCTCGTCGTCCTCCAGCTCGCTCGCCATCAGGCTGCCGAAGCCGCGGATGGCGTTGAGGGGGTTGCGGACCTCGTGGGCGATGCCGCCGGCGAGCGTGCCGAGCGAGGCGAGCTTGCTCTGCTGCTGCAGGCGACGCTCGGCCGCGGCGAGGTCGGTCTGGTCGTCCAGGGTCTGGACGCTGCCGATCAGCTCGCCCTCGGCGTCGTGCACCGGGGCGCAGCGGACGACCACCTGGCGGGGGGAGCCGTCGGCGCGGCGCACCTCCACGGTGCTGCAGGCCGAGGTCGGATCGAGCTGGGCGTTGGCGGCATCCTCGCAGGCGGCGGCGTCGAGGCCGAAGACCTGGCAGGCCGCCTGGTTGGCGGTCTCGAGGTTGCCCTCGGCGTCGCGGACGAGCACGCCGGTGGGGAGGGCCGACAGCACGGCGGCCAGGCGGGCGTGGGCGCGGTCGAGCTCCTCGACCTTGACCGCGAGCTCGGCCTCCACGCGCGCGGCGTGCTGGGACAGGTCCGTGTGGGCCTGCTCCAGGTCGGCGATCACCCGCGCGGTGCTGGCGAGGACCGTCTCCAGGTCGAGCTCGAGGGCGCTCACTGCTGACCCCCCTTGGCGTTGCGGGAGTCGAGCTTCTGGCGGAGCTCGATCATGCGGACCTCCTGGCGCGCCCAGCGCACCACGTCGGCCTGCGACTCCTGGGCGGCGAGGGCGCGGAAGAGCTCGAGCGCCTCGACGCCGCGGCCGAGCCCCTGGTGGGCTCGCGCCCGCAGGTAGGTGGCCTCGTCGCTCTCGCTGATTCCCGCGAGGGCGGTCAGGGCCTCCTCGAAGCGCTCGGCGCGGATCAGCAGGCGAGCCTCGCGGACGGCGTCGGCGCTGTAGCCGGCCCCCTCGAAGCGGGTCGGGGCGGCGGGCGTCCCGGCGGCGGCGGCGGCGCGGGTGCGCTGCTCGGGCGTCAGGTCGTTGCGCGACGGGTCGGCGGTCAGGCGCTGGAGGTCCTGGGCCTCGAGGGCGTCGAGCTGGGCCGCCAGGCTGGCGACGTCGGCGCGGGCGCGGTCGAGGCGCTGGGTGCGCTCGGGCGTCTGGGGCAGGGGCTCGCCGGTCAGCTCGAGCACGCGCTCGATGGCCTGGACCTCACCGCTCGCGACGGCGGGCTCCAGCTGGAGCAGCTCCTCGAGGGTGGCGACGGTGCCGGCGAGGCGCGCGGACAGGTCCCCCTCCTGGCCCGTGAGGACCGGGACGGCGAAGGTGGCCGCGAGGCCGGTGCAGATCAGGGTGTGGTGCTTCAGCATCAGAGCTCTCCCCGCAGGGCGGCGATGGCGGCGGTCGTGCGACCGCGGCGCTCGTGGAGGTCGGCGGCCGCCCGGTACAGCACCTGGCGGTCGGTGGTGCGGTCGAAGGAGCCGGCCGCGGCGCGCAGCACGCCGATGGCCTCGCTCTCCAGCCCGTCGGCGTCGAGCGCGCGGGCGTACTGGACGGCCAGGCGGACGCGGTCGGCGTCGCCCAGGGTCTCGCGGGCGGACCAGGCGCGACGCAGGGTCACGACGGCCTCGTCGGTCAACCCCTGTTCGAGCAGGCGGCTGCCGCGATCGATGCTCTGGCGCGCGGTGAGCGCGGTGATGCGCTCGCCCCCGAGCTGCAGCCGGAGCTCGGCCGCGTTGCGCTGCTCGAGGAGCGCGTCGCCGAAGCCGGCGTCCTCGGCGACGCCGTGGATCATGAGCACCGCGACCTCGAAGTCGCCGGCCAGGGCCGCGTCGGCGGCACGCTGCCAGGAGGCGACGCGGGCCTCGCCGTCCTCGAGCGAGCGCGCGTGCATCATCCAGGCGGTGGAGGCGTCGCCGTAGCGCTGGGCCGCGGTGAAGGCCTCGGCGCGCAGGGCCAGGAGGGCCGGGTCCTCGGGGCCGCGCGGGCTGACCGTCGCGGCCAGGTCGATGGCCTTCATGGCCTTGAGCGGCTCGGCGGAGAGCGACAGCGCCCGGGCCCGCTCGACGGCGCGCTCGTAGCGGGCGCCGCGGTCGGAGGTGGGGGCGTTGAGCTCGACCGTGTCGAGGGCGAGCAGCGCCTTGGCGGCGGACTCGCTGCGGTAGCCGGGGTCGTTGCTAGTGGCAGCGAGGCTGCTCATGCAGCGCGCGAAGCCCAGCAGCGCGTCCGTGGTGAAGCGGCCCTTGCCGCGGTCGGGGCCGAGGTCGGCCAGCTCGCGGTAGCGCAGGGCGGCCTCGTTCCAGCGGCCTTGGCTGCTCAGCAGCGAGGCGCTGCGCAGCAGGGCGTCCGGAGCCTCGGGGCTCTCCGCGTGCTGCTGGGCGATGCGGTCGTAGCTGACGATCGCCTGGGCGTGGTGGGCGGGGCCCAGGGCGACGCAGGCCTCGGCCAGGCGCAGCTCGAAGGTCACCGCGGCGAGGTGGTCGGGGGTCTCGCGCAGCAGGCTCTCGTGGGCCAGGTACGAGCGCATGAAGGCGTCGTGGCTGGTGGCGAAGGCCGGCAGGTCGTCCTCGACCTCGAGGGCGTCCCCGGTCACGCGGGCCCGCAGGCCGGCGCCCATCAGCACGTCGTTCAGGGCGCTCCGCAGCGGGCGGCGCACCAGGAAGGCGTCGACCTCGAGCTCGGTCTCCAGGCCGCCGGTGCCGCGCAGCTCGAGCCCGAGCTCCTCGGCGGTGGCCGACAGGAGGCGTGCGACCGGCACCTGCTCGGCGCGCAGGGTCAGCAGGACCTCGCCCTCGAAGACCTCGGTCTCGAGCTGGAGGCGGCCTTGCGCCGTGGCCGTTGCGGAACCGGCCAGGAGGCCGACCAGGAGGATGGCGAGCTGGCGCATCACTGCTCCTCCCGGGCCAGGGCCTGGCCTTGCAGGTGGTAGCTCAGCGCGACGAGGCGGCGGGCCTCGAGGACCATCTCCTCGGGGAGCATGGCGCGGTCGCGGTTGGCCAGCAGGCGGGCGAGGCCGCGGCGGGCCTCCTCGAAGCGGCCGGCATCGAGGGCCTCACGGGCGAGGTCCAGGCTGGTCGCGGTCAGGTCGGGCGAGGGCACCACCGGCACCTCGACGCGCACCTCGGTGGGGGCGGGGGTCGCCGGCACCTGAGCGCGCAGCTGGGCGGCGACCTCGGAGGCGGCGCGCACCTGGCCCTCGGCCACGGCGCTGGTCACGGCGTCCCCGACGTGGTCGAGGGTGGCGCGGAAGTCGTCGCCGGCACGCCAGGCGAAGAGCACCAGCGCGGTGTTGGCGACCAGGAAGCACAGGGCCAGGATCTCGACGGTCCGACCGCGGCGGGCCGGCTCGGGCGTGCCCTCGGGGAGGGCGGCGAGCAGGGTCTCGAGATCGACCGGAGCGAGCTGCTCGGCCTCGGGCTGCTCATCGGCGGCGACGGGCTCGGCGGCGGGCTGCACTGCGGGCTCCTCGGACGCCGTGGCGGGCGCGGCGGCAGGCGTCTCCACCGGAGCGACAGCCGCGGGGGCCGGCTCGGGCGTGACGTCCTCGGTCGCGTCGGTGACGACGACCGGGTCCAGCAGCAGCTCCTCGAAGGCGAAGAGGTCCTCGTCCTCTCCCTCGGGGAGGGCGTCCTCGTTCGCCAGCGCGGCGATGGCGGGCGGGATCTCGACGGGCTCGACGGGGGTCGCCTCGAAGGCGGCGGGCTCCGGCAGGAGCTCCTCCTCGATCGCAGGGCTCGGCTCCTCGGCCGGCTGCTGGCTGGCGGGGGCCTCGGCCTCGACGCTCTCCGGCGTGAGGGGCTCGAGGCCCGCCACGTCGGGGAAGTCGAAGAGGTCCTCGTCCTCGTCGAAGGCTTGGGGATCGTTCGTCATGGGGTCAGCTCCCGAGCGTGTTGCGCAGGATCGAGCGGGGGTCCGGACCGGCCAGCAGGCGGCCGACGCAGACGGCGAGGTGAGCGGGCAGCTGGTCGGCCTCGTGGCCGCCGGGCTCGCCCAGGGTCTCGAGGACGCGACTGGCCTCGCCCGGGGCGAAGAAGTCCTCGTCGGACAGGTCGTCGAGCTCGTTGTCGAAGCGGCTCGAGGCGGCGAACACGCGCAGGGTCACGCGGGTGCCGCGGCCGGGGCGCGTGTCGAGCTGGAGGTCCTCGACCAGCGAGCAGGCGCGGGCCAGGCCGCCGTCGAAGGCGGAGGACGCGCCGGCCAGGTCCTCGGAGACCACGTCGAAGCCGCGGCCCTCGTCGCTGATGCGCGCGAGGATCGAGCTGCCGTCGAGCCAGGCCTCGAGGACGATGTCCTCGCCGGCCTCGTCGAAGGCGTGGTCGAGGCAGTTCTGGACGATCTCGGCCGCGGCGCTGGCGAGGCGGGCGCGCGCGGAGAGGGGCGCGCCGACCTCCAGGGCGAAGGCCGCCAGGCGGCGGGCCACCAGCGCCGGCGTGGCGTCGGAGAGGGCCACGCGCGTCGGCTGGAGGGTGCGGGCGGGGGCCAGGTCGCGGGCGTCGCCTTCGACGGCGGCGACCAGCTCCTCGATCTTGAAGGGCTTGGCGAGGACCTCGGAGGCGCCCAGGTGGAGGGCCTCGCGGCAGGTCTCGAAGCTCGGCAGCCCAGTCATGACCACGGCGCGGGAGCGCTGGCCGCGGCGGCGCAGGTCGGCGAGCAGCTCGAGGCCCGAGGCCTCGACCAGCCGCACGTCGGTGACCACCACGTCGGCCTCGGGCTGGGAGGCGGCTTCCTCGGCCGAGCCGCACACCTGGACCCGGTGGCCGCGGGCCTCGAGGACCGCGCACAGGGCCTCGGCCGTGGCGCGCTCGTCCTCGACGAGCAGCACGTCCAGGGTCTTCGGGGTGGGGGAGGTCGTCATGGAAGGACTTTCCGTCGGCGGCACACACGCAAGACCGGTGCCATGTGCGACGCATCGACCTCTCCGGGCCGTCGGGTTGAGGCTCAGCGGCCCGAAACGGGAACTTTTTTCATTCCCGGGCCCCGGGGACCCGGGCGGTTCCTTCCCGGTGGCCTGTCGGGAATCCCGACAGGTGTTGGGGGACTCGACACCCGGCGGGTCCCCCGGCGCCCCGGAGGCGCCCTGCATCCGGACCCGCACGTCTGGACCACCGACCAGGAAGAGAAGGACCGCTGCCCTTCTCGCCGCGGTCCTGGACCTGGCTGTTCCGAGACCCCCCTGACCGAGGCAGGCCTCCTCGCCCGCCGCGCGCAGACGACGGGTGAGCAGGGAACGGAGCGGCCGAGCGCTGCCGGCGGACGGCACGTGCGCCTCCTCCCGACTCCCCACGCGCGACGGGGCAGAGGTCGAGGGACGCGGGAGCCGCGTGCATCGCCGCTCTCAGCCAAGATCCGTCGAGCCGGAGGTTCGAGTCAGCGAGCGCTCCGGAGCGTTAACGACTGTTCAGGGGGTGGCGGCAGTTTCCTTGATGAGCGCCTCATGAGAGTTCCGCCGTCCGACTCCTACCGTGTCGAACGAGGCCGCCATCCGGGGTGCCCTCTCCTTGCTCGACTCCCGGATCACCCCCCCTCCGTTTCGATCGACCTCCCCTCCATGAAGCTCCTCCTCCCCGCTCTCCCCGCGGCGCTCACCCTCCTCCTGGGCGCCTGCGCCACCACTCCCGACACCTCGGCTCCGTCCGAGGAGACGTCCGCCGAGCCGACCATCGTCACCCAGATGGGCGACGAGCGGACGCTCCGCCTCAAGGGCGCGCTCGACGCCTTCGCCGCCAACGACATGAGCTACGGCGAGGATCTGATGTCGCCCGACCTCCAGATCTGGCTCGCCGACGGTTCGGAGCCGCTCGGCAACGAGGCCTGGGCCGAGGTCGCTGCGCTGACCCACAAGGCGTTCGAGGACGTGCAGTTCACGAACCTGGCGATGAACACCACCGACTACCCCCAGTACGGGGCGTGGACCTACGCCTGGTGCGTGTTCCAGTGCACCAGCCGGGCGACCGGCGAGGTCATGCGCTTCCCCCTCCACATCATGTGGAACTGGGACGGCGACAAGGTCGTGCGCGAGTTCCACTACTCCGACGTCTCCCGCTACATGGAGGCCATGCAGACGACGCTCGCGCGCCTGGAGGGCGGCGCGGCCCCGTCCCCGTGGGAGTGGGCCCTGGGCCGCTGGAAGGTGACCGGCGGCGACATGCCGGACGCCGTCGTCCAGTGGACCAAGGTCGGCCCCGACGTCGACGCCGTCGTCGGCTCGTGGATCGACGCGGCCGGCGTCCAGACCCGCCAGCTCGTGGACTGGGATCCGACCATGGGGCAGCTGACCTCGACCGCTGCCAGCAGCGACGGCGGCCTCGGGCGCCTCGTCCTGACGGACTTCCCTGACGGGCTCCACATGAACGGCACCTTCCACATGCACACCGCGGACGGCAGCGCCCTGCAGGGTGCCGCCGAGATCGCGCGCGAGGCCGACGACCGCATGGTGCTGCGCCTCCTCGATGCCAGCGGCCAGACCGTCGAGCGCGTGTTCACTCCGGCGGCCGATGACGAGCCGATGTTCCTGGACCTGGCGCCGGTGACGTCCGGTGGGGACTGGCGCACGAAGGCCGCTGATGCGGCCCACGCCAGCTACATGGCCGGGGACTTCGACGCCGTCCTGGCGGCCTTCGCCGACGACTGCGACCACCAGTGGGGTGACCCCAACGGCGGCGCCACCAACGCGGACTGGAAGGCGGGCCTTGCCGTCCACCACGAGGTGTTCTCCGGCATCAGCCTCGAGAACTACTACTCGATGACGGGTGAGTACTCGGACGGCAACGTCTGGACAGCCTCTTGGTTCGTCTGGACCGGAACCGACCGCAAGACCGGCGAGAAGGCCGAGTTCCTCGTGCACTGCGCGTGGCGCTGGGAGGGGGACAAGATCGTCGAGGACAAGACCTTCTTCGACGTCGAGCGCTTCGTCGGTCTGATCGAGGCCGCCCAAGAGGGCTGATCCAGTCCTTGCTCACGCCTGGCGCCCCGCCTCGGTCCTGGACCGGGCGGGGCGCCAGGCGTGAAGGGGAGTCGGCCCAGCGGGGATTGGCTGCAGCCCTGGTCCGGTTCGAAGATCCGTCCCGCCAGCGAGGCCTCCGATGGGACCTCACGGCGGAGCCTGCTGCGATCCCGCAGGCCCCCCACCGGGCTTCCGGCAGTGTCCCCGACCGTGCTTCCGCAGCGCTCTTGGCTGCGGTCCCGCAGGGTTGTCAGCTGCGCTCGAGCAGTGCCGTCAGGCGCGTTCCCGCCGTGTCCTCAGCTGCGTTCCCGCAGCGCTATCAGCTGCGTTCCCGCAGTGCCCTCAGGCAGACCGAGCCCTGGAAGGCGAGCCAGGCGGCGATGC
>WTJQ01000601.1 GCA_011524785.1 Planctomycetota bacterium
GGCCGTCGGGACGGGGCACGGGGCGGCGTGGACCGAGGCGACGGTCCTGGTCCGTGCACGTGGGGCCGGCGCGGGCGCGGGCCCCGCGCCCGAGCTCCTCCTGGATGGGCAGCCCTGGACGGTCGCACCCTTCCAGGAGGGTGCGGCGTGGCGCTACGAGGGGCTGCCTGCCAACGGCGGTCTCCTCGAGGTGCGGCTGCCGGGCGCCAGCGCGCCGCACGATCGGGCGCGCCTGGCCCTCCCCGTTCGGACGCCAGTCCTCGTGGCCGTCGAGCCGGCACTGGAGCCCCTGGTGGGTGCCGTCCTGGACGCGCACCCCGGGCTGCAGCGGAGCGACGAGGGGCAGGCCGAGGTGGTGATCCGCTCCGGGGGCGCGTCCCTCGGCTCCGGCCTCCCGGCGCTCGAGCTGGCCCCTGCCAGCGCGGGCAGCGCGGCGGTCGAGCTGCAGGTGCCGAGCGAGGCCGTTCCGTCCTCGGCGGCGCTCTCCGAGCTCCTCGTCGCCACGGGCCTCGACCGGCTCGCGGGCAGCGAGCTCGCGACCCAGGTGGGGCGCACCCTCGAGGCGACCCTCAGCACGGGGCCCGTGCGCGGCGTGCGCCTCTGGACGGAGCTCGTGGAGCCGTCCGACGAGGGACTCCGCGCGAGCCGCGCGTTCCCGCTCCTGATGGCGCGCGCCCTGGAGTGGCTGCGTGCCGCGCCGACGCTGGTCCCCGAGGCCCGCGCAGGCTCGACGCTCCCGGTCGAGCTGGCTCCGCCCGAGCAGCGCCTCGCGGCTCCTGCGGCGCGCGTCGCGCTCCTGCGGGCGGCCGCCGCGTCCGCGCGAGGCACGGCGCTGCCCCAGGTCACTGCGTTGCCCGAGGTCTCCGCGTTCGCGCCGGAGGCGGCGGGGAGTCCTGCCGAGCTGCCTGCTCCCGTCCTCGAGGCCGGGACCAGCTGGGGCCTCGGCACCTGGCTGCTCCTCCTCGGCCTCGTCCTGATCCTGACCGAGGAGCGGCTGCTCCGCCTCGGTCGCATGCCCTGACGCCATGGTGCTCCTCGCTCCCTCCTTCCTCGTCCTCCTGCCGCTGGCCCTCGTGGTCCTGCGGCGCGAGGGGCGTTGGGACCTGAGGGGACCCGGCGGCGTTCGCGCTGCGGCCGTCGTGGCCTTGGTCCTCGCGCTCGCGCGCCCGGTCGTGCCCGGGGCCGACGAGCGTGAGCACCACGTCGTGGTCCTCGACCATCGCGGCGCTGCCGGGCAGCCCTCGATCGCGGGGGCAGCGACGCGCCTCGCCGCGCTCCCCAGGGACGCGCGCGTGGTGCTGGTCGAGATCGGCGGCCCCCTGGGCGAGGAGTCGCTCGAGGGCCGCTCCGTCGAGCGGATCCCGGCGGCCAACCTCGCGGACGCGCTGAGCGCGGCGGCGGCGGCGGTCCCTGCCGGCGCACGCGGCGCCGTCACGCTGGTGACCGACGGGCGCGACGAGAGCGTCGCGGAGCTCGGCGCCGTGGAGGACCTCAAGGGGCGTGGGATCCCGCTGCACGCCTTCGCCGTGGACCGGGACGTGGCGGGCCTCCGCCCGGTCGCGCTCGACGCGCCCGAGGGCCTGCGCGCCGGGGCGACGGGCATCGTCCGGGTCGTGCTCGAGGGCATGGCCCCCGAGGCGCGCGTCACGCTCACGGCCGACGAGGAGGAGTGGGGGAGCGTGAGCGTGACCGCGGTCGATGGCCGCTCGGAGGTGCGCTTCGCCGTGGAGCCGCCCGCGGCCGGGTTCGTTCGCGCGAGCGTGTGCGTCGAGGTTCCCGGGGAGGCAGAGCCCCTCGAGCGCACGGCGACCTTGGCGGTCCAGGACCCGACGCGGATCCTCGCGCTCACCTCCCGGACCGTCGGATCGGGCCAGAAGCTCGGCGAGCTGGCGGGACCCGGCTTCCAGGTCGAGGAGCGCGCTCCGGACGGGGGCGAGCTGCCCGACCCCGGCGACTACGACCTCGTCGTCGTCGACGATCGACCGGCCGGCACGCTGCCGGCGTCGTTCCAGGCACGGCTCGTCGCGTCCGTGCAGGGCGGCGGCGTGGGGCTCCTGGCGAGCGGCGGTGAGGCCGCGTTCGGCCCGGGTGGCTGGCACGACACGCCACTCGCGTCGATCCTCCCGGTCGACGCGGTGCAGAAGGAGGAGAAGCGGGATCCGTCGGTCGCGCTCGTCATCATCATCGACACCTCCGGCTCGATGGGGGGCAACCGGGTCCAGCTGGCGAAGGAGGTCTCGCGCCTCTCCCTGAAGCGCCTGCTCCCGCACGACAAGGCCGGCATCGTCGAGTTCTACGGAGCCAAGCGCTGGGCGGCGCCGCTGCAGCCCGCGTCGAACCACATCGAGCTCGAGCGTGCGCTCAACCGCATGCAGGCCGGCGGCGGCACGGTGATCCTGCCGGCGATCGAGGAGGCCTGGTACGGGCTCAAGAACGTCAACGTGCGCTACAAGCACGTGCTCGTCCTGACCGACGGCGGGGTCGAGTCCGGGGCCTTCGAGCCGCTGCTGCGCGCCATGGCCGACGACGGGATCACGGTCTCGACCGTGCTCATCGGCGGGGACGCCCACTCGGAGTTCCTCGTCAACCTGGCCAACTGGGGCAAGGGCCGCTTCTACGGCGTGCCGAACCGCTTCAACCTGCCCGAGATCCTGCTCAAGCAGCCCGCGAGCGCGAAGCTGCCCGCCTGGCGGCCGGTGCCGACCGAGGTCGAGGCTGGCGGGGGACCCACCTGGTGGGGCGACGTGGATCCCAGCGCGGTCCCGCGCCTCGCGGGTCACGTGGAGACCCGGCTGCGACCCGGCGCTGAGGAGATCCTCTCGACCGCGGGCGGGACGCGGCCCGTGCTCGCCTCCTGGCGCCACGGCCTCGGACGCGTGACCGCGTTCACGAGCGAGCTCGCGGGGCCGGGCGCGGGCGAGTGGTCGGACTGGGACCAGCGCGGTGCCTTCGTGGCGCGCGTGCTGCGACGGACTGCCAAGGACCTTGGCGGAGCGTTCCGCTTCACCGCGCGCCGTGAGGGCGCGCGCCTCGTCGTCGAGGCCGCACGCCGCGAGGAGGGTTCGGCTCTGCCGGCCGTCGTTCTCGGGGCGGAGGAGCGGCTCACGTTCCACGAGCGGGCCCCGGGCTGGTTCGTGGCCGAGCGCTGGCTCCGCGGCGCGGAGTTCGAGCAGGACACGCAGCTCCTCGGAGGAACGGGCGAGGCCCTGCTCGATCCCGTACGGCTCGTCGTCGGGGCGCCGCGGCCTCACGCGGTCGCGGACGGGAGTCGCGGCGTCGATGCCCGCGCCCTCGCGCGGTGGGCGGGCGGCAGCGTCCTGGAGCCGGCTTCCTCCTCCGAGCTCGCAGTCGGAGGACCGGAGCGCGCGCCGGGCACCGTCGAGCTGGGCCCCGTGCTGGCGCCGCTGGCCCTCGCCCTCCACCCGCTCCCGCACTACCTCCGCCGCCGACCGCTCGAG
>WTJQ01000541.1 GCA_011524785.1 Planctomycetota bacterium
TTCCTCAGGTGCGTCCAGCCGAACCACCTGGCCCCTCGCCCAGTCGTAGCTCCAGCGGGAGGCAGGACTCTCCCGATCGTCCAGTCCCATGCGCGCACGCTCGCGGCGCACCTCAGGTGCCTTGGGATCCAGCATGCGGCGCTGGATGGGTTGGGCTGGAGCATGGCGAGCAGCGTCGTACAGGGGGAGCCTGCCCACGCGCGGATATCCACCTTCTGGCGCATCCACGCTGAAGAGGACGTGCTGGGCCAGACCGCGGACGTACCCTCCGCGCCGATCGCACTCGGCGCGGAACCAGGCGAGCACCTCGGCCTGCTCCTGCGCGGGCAGTCGCTCCCACGCGTGCAGCACCTCGTCATCGGTGGGCTCCTCCGTCCTCACCCAACTCAGACGCGATTTCTCGGCAGGGCGCACGCCATCGCTGGCGCCGGCGCTGGGGAGAGCACGCGTCGCGGGACCGAGGGCGAGGACACCCAGAAGGGCCAAGGGCAACATGGCGGCATGATGGACCGCCAGCCGCTGCGGCTCAATGTGGGGCAGATGTCCAGGGCGGGTCCCCGTGCCTCGACGGGACCAACGAGCAGAGGCGCCGGTCGGTTTGATCGCGAGGCAGCGCGACGCTGGCCCCGCTCCAGATACGAAGGAGGGGCGGTCCCGAAGGACCGCCCCAGGCATCTTCGTAGCAGCCGAAGCTGCCACCCGGCATCGCGAGGGGGGCTGCGATGCCGGTTGGAACCAGGTGTTTCCCGCTGGCCCGTGGCTTCCTGATCCTCCCCGCCGAACCAACTCACCGCTGTGCTGGGCCGGCGTGGGTGGGAGGGGGAGGCTCGGTGCCGTTTCCCGGTTCCTACCGCACGCAGGAAACCTACCGCCCCGAGCCAGGGGTGCGTCAAGAACCCGGGAAAAAAGCTCCTGGTCCTCGGAGCCAGGCTTGGAGCCCCTCAGGAAGACCGCTTCCGCGGTCCGCGACGCCTTCTGCGCCGCCGCCGCTTCCCTCGGATGCGCTTCCGCTCCTCCTCGAGCTCCTCGTCCGAGGACTCGAGAGCACGCTCTCGACGCTCCTCCCACCCCTCATGCAGGTCCCAGCCCTTCCCTCGGGCGTGCACCCGCAGCCCGAAGAAGGCGAAGGCCTCATCGAATCCCGGGGTGAGGCAGAAGAGCAGGGGACTGAAGCGAGGACCCTCGGGAGCCGTGAACAGGACCTCGTCCGCGAGGATGCGCGCCGCGTGCTGCCAGTCCCGACGCGCCAAGCGGGCTCGCTCGGCCGTCGGGCGCAGCAGGTCCTCGGCGAGGGCGACCCGGGCACGCCCATCCTCCTCCTCCGTCATCTCCTCGTCGACGAGCGGCGCGAAGAGGACGGCGAGGCAGAGGGCGTTGCTCGGAGTCTCACCGCGATGGACCTCCTGATCCAGGGCCTCCAAGAGCCGGTAGAACGAGCCGAGTCGCTGCTGGACGCGGTGGTCGTCCGCGTCGCGGTCCCCGAGGACCGCATCGAGGTCGGGGAAGAGCTCCTCCAGGGCACCGCAAGCCCGCAGCATCTTGAGGGCTCCCAGCGCGCTGCCCGAGCGCAGCAGCCGCAGGATCTCCTCGAGGACCCGCGGGGGTGCGGCGCGGTCGAGCTGGTCCGCGTTCGCGAGCATCGCGTCCCAGGTGGCCTCGGCGATCTCCAGGTCGAGGCGCGTCGCGAACTTGACGGCCCGCAGGATCCGAACGGGGTCCTCCTGGAAGCGGACGTGAGGCTCCCCGATGGTCCGCAGCACGCGGTCCTCCAGATCCTCGAGGCCATCGACCCAGTCGTGAACAGCCGCGCGATCAGGATCGAGGAAGAGCGCGTTGACGGTGAAGTCACGGCGGCGGGCGTCCTCGGCCGCCGTCCCGAACTCGTTGTCCTCCCGGATCAGCAGGTCCTCCTCATCGACCTCGCGAGGCTCACAGCGGAACGTGCTCGTCTCGATGATGTTCTCGCCGTAGTGGATGTGCACCAGCTTGAAGCGCCGGCCGATGATCCGACCGTTCCGGAACAGGCGCTTGACCTCGTTGGGGGTCGCACTGGTGGCCACGTCGAAGTCCTTGGGCCGCCGGCCGATGAGCAGGTCCCGGACGCAGCCCCCGACGAGGTAGGCCTCGTGCCCCGCACGCTGCAGCCGGCCCACGACCCGCCGCGCGTCTCGATCGAGCCTGCCGAGGTCCAGCTCCAAGTCCGAGCCATCGACTCGCCGCACCACGGGGGCGGGCTCCCCTCGCTTCCTGGAGGATCGGGAGCGGCTGGTGGGGGAGCGCCGCTCCTCACCGCGGGCCGTGCGGCCAGCCCTCTGGACCGATCCTCGGGGTCGTGAGCGACGCCTGCGGCGGGGCTCAACATCGGCGTCAGGCGACTCCTCGCTCGGCGAGGAGGAGACCTCGTCCTGCTCGCGGGGGCGGGCTCTTCGCCTGCGCCTCCTCCGCCGGGGGGGATCCGACTCGTCGGTCATGCGTGCCCACGGTAGCGAGTCGAAACCTCGACGCCACCGCTGAGACCCAACGGGGTCCCGATCGCGACCTTCCTGCAGGGCGGCCCTCGTCGCTTGCCCCGAACCCTCGACCCGGCTACCCTTCTCGGCCTCAAGGGGTGTAGCTCGAATTGGTTAGAGCGACTGATTCCAAATCAGTAGGTTGGGGGTTCGAGTCCCTCCACCCC
This sequence comes from Planctomycetota bacterium, assembly GCA_011524785.1. Taxonomy (GTDB): domain Bacteria; phylum Planctomycetota; class UBA1135; order UBA1135. The sequence goes on from WTJQ01000541.1 coordinate 2,678, forward strand.
TGCCACCCCGCTCGCGCAGTTGGCGTCGCTCACGCTGACCTTCCCCGAGCCGGAACCGAGGAGCCCGTTCCACGCCGATGACCGAGGTCCCCTCCGAGCCCGATCCGGACGAGGACGATCCTCGCGAGACACCGGAGCCCCCCGCGGCTCCTGAGGTCGTCCTCGCGGCCATGGAGCAGGCCTTCGCCGATGAGGAGGGCCTCCCTCCGCACTTCGTTCAGCGCTGCGCGGAGCATGCGAGCCTCCTCCTCGATTGGAACCAGCGCGTCAACCTGACGGCGATCACCGATCCTCGCGAGGTCGCGGTCAAGCACTACCTGGACTGCTGGCGCGCAGCCCGCATGCTGCCCCTGCTGGGGCGCCGGGTCCTCGACCTGGGGGCCGGAGCCGGTTTCCCCGGGGTCCCGATGGCCCTGGCTGAGCCGAACGCCTCGGTGACCCTGTGCGAGTCGCGAGGCCGGAAGGTCCGCTTCCTCGAGGCCAGCGTCGAGGCCCTGGGGCTCCGGAATGCCCGCGCGGTCGAGGCCCGGGCCGAGGACCACCTCGCGGACGAGGGGGTCGACGTGGTGGTGGCTCGAGCCGTCAGCAGCGTGCGCGAGACCGTGCGCCTCCTGCGCAAGGTGCGGCACCGCTTCTCCGAGCTCGCGCTGATGAAGGGGGCGTCCTGGTCCCGCGAGATGCGTGCGGCCGAGCGGGAGGCCGAGCGCCTCGGGTTCCACTTCGACACCGTGATCGAGTACGAGCTCCCGGACGACCTGGGGAAGCGTGC
>WTJQ01000280.1 GCA_011524785.1 Planctomycetota bacterium
GCCCGTTCGAGGCCCTTGCCAGCTTGAAGGAATCTGCCGTGGGCGTTAGCTTCCTCGCGCCCCAGCGGGTGCTGCGCGCCCGCCTCCACGACCCCTGACGGGGCGCGACCGACCCCAGCACCGGCACCCAGGAAACGGCCCCATGTACGACCCCCAACTCGTCCAGCCCATGCGCGACGAGCTCACCGCCCTCGGCGTCCAGGAGCTCATCACCCCCGACGACGTCGACGGCGCGATGCGCCAGCCGGGGACCACCCTCGTCTTCGTCAACTCGGTCTGTGGCTGCGCCGCGGGCAGCGCCCGTCCGGGCCTGCGCCTCTCGATGATGGGCGAGAAGAAGCCGGACCGCTTCGTGACGGTCTTCGCCGGCATGGAGACCGACGCAACGGCGCGCGCGCGGGAGTACTTCAAGCCCTACCGCCCGAGCTCGCCGCAGATCGCCCTCATGAAGGACGGCCAGCTGGTGAAGATGATCCAGCGCCAGGACATCGAGGGGCACACCCCTGACAGCGTCGGTCGGGCCCTCCAGGAGGCCTACGACGCCAACTGCTGAGCACGTCGTGGGCGAGGGAACATCCCCCAGCCCCGAGGCCGACCGCCTCGCGCAGGCCACCGAGTTCCTGCGTGAGGCGGTCTTCCGTTCCCGCATGGGCCAGGCGGGCCGCAGCCTGTTCGCCGACGGTGCGGGAGCGAAGGGGCAGTGCGGGCTCGGCGACGAGGCCGTCGTGGTGCTCGATCTCAGCCCGCGGGCCGAGGAGCTGTCTCGAGCACTCTGGCCGGACGCGCTCACCGACGCGGCGACCCAGCGCGTCGACGCGGTGATGACCGCCTGGGTCGAGCGCCAGGACGCGCTCGACCGCGACCGCAACCACCACCTCAAGCGCATCCGGCTCGCCCACGGCATGGACCGGAACCAGTGGTCCCCGGAGGTGCTGGCGGAGTTCGAGGCCGGTCTCGACTCCCTGCACCGCACCGAGGACCTGGAACGGTCCGAGGCCGCGCGGGCGCTCCTCGACGCGGCCTCTGGCTGAGCGGCTGAGGGTCCCGCTCTGTAAGACCTGTGCCCAAGGTTCGGTTCGAGCCGAAAGAACCGTGAAACGGCCTCGACCGACCGGTCAGGCGGGCCTAGGCTTCGCGCCGCATGTCCGACCGCGTCGCCAGGATCGAGAGGGAGTGGAAGCGCCTGAGTCCCAAGGGACCGGTCGACGCCATGGGCGTCTCGACGCGCTGCCACCTGATCTCCGAACACTTCCATCAGGCCACCCAGGAGTCCCTGGAGGCCTTCGACCTCGTCCCCTTCGAGTGGGAGGTCCTCGGGATGCTCCTGCGTCGAGGCGCGCCCCACGAGGCCGCGGCCGGGGTCATCGCTCGCGAGACCGGGCGCTCCAGCGCCTCGATCACCCACCGCATCGACAAGCTCGAGACCCGCGGACTGGTCAAGCGCCGCTCCAGCAAGGAGGACGGCCGCGTGGTGCTCGCGAGGCTGACCGCCAAGGGCAAGAAGCTGGCCACCAAGGCGGCCGGACCGCGCATCGAGGCCGCAGGCGAGGTCGCGAGCGCGCTCTCCAAGGCCGAGCGCAAGCAGCTGAACGGGCTGCTCGGGAAGCTCCTCGAGAGCCTCGACCCCGGCGGCGCGGACGACGTCTGACGCCGGGACCGATCCGGCGGGTCCGAGCCCGCGATTGCGCCCCCCCGTCCTTGCCGCTGCGGCGCGGGCGCGCCACGCTCACCGGATGAAGCCGGTCGCCCCACAGTCCCTCGCCCGCCGGGGCAGGCCGCTGGGGACGGGCGATCCGGCGCGCGGGTGCCGGGCTGCACGCGACGCCTCGCCCTCGTCCGCGCCCCCGGCCAGACACGGTCCTGAAACGACCCGCCGCGCTCGGCCGATCGCCAGCGTGGTGAGCCAAGCGGCTGTCGTGCTCCTCGAGGAGCTGGAGCTCGTTCCAGGTGTAGATGCCGCGTCCTGGCGCCACGACCGGATGAGGCCGGCATGAGCGGACAGGCCACGGACCCGCCGGCCCGAACGAGCGAGCTCCGCCCCCTCGCGCGGCTCGCGGGCCCGATCGTGCTCTCGCAGGTCGGCTCGCACCTGATGGTCGCCGTCGACACGGCGATGATCGGGCACGCCTCGAGCACGGCCCTGACCGCGTCGGGCATCGCCAGCGTCTGGCTCACGGGCACGAGCATGCTGGCCTACGGCGTCCTCCACGGGATGGACCCGATCGTGACCCAGGCCCACGGCGCAGGGGACGACGAGCGCGCCCACCTGGCCCTGCGCCGCGGCGTGGTGGTCGCCCTGCTGGTGGGCGTCCTCCTGGCCCTGGTCTGGGGCGTCACCGGCCCGGCCCTGCGCGTGCTGGGCGGGCAGGACCCGGAGATCGCGGCGATGGCGCACCGCTACGCGCTCGCCCAGCTCCCGACGGTGCCGTTCGGGATGCTGTTCATCGCGCTGCGGCAGTACCTGACGGGCCGCGGCGTCCTGCGCCCGATGGTCTGGGCCGCGGTCTGGGGCAACCTCTTCAACGCGGCCGCCAACGGGCTCCTCATCTACGGCGGCCTGGGGATCCCCGCGCTGGGCCTGACGGGCGCGGGCATCGCGACCGGCCTCACGCGGCTGGTGATGTTCCTGCTGGTCCTCGGCCACGCCCACGGCCACCCGCTCATGCCCGACCGCTGGTGGCCCCGGACGCGCCGCGCGTTCGAGGCAGGGCCCCTGTGGCAGCTGATCCGGATCGGGGTCCCGGTCGGGGTCCAGATGGGCCTCGAGGTCTGGGCCTTCGGTCTGTCGACCCTGATGGCGGGCTGGCTCGGCGTGACGGCCGGCGCGGCGCACATGGTGGCGCTGAACCTCGCCTCCCTCTCGTTCATGGTGCCCCTCGGCGTGTCGATGGCGGCGACCACGCGCGTCGGCAACCTCCTCGGTGCCGGGGAGCCCGCCCGCGCCCAGCGCGCCGCGTGGACCGCCATGGCCACCGGCGCCACCTGCATGGCGGTGAGCGGCCTGACCTTCCTGCTCGCGCGCACCACGATCCCTCGCATCTACTCCTCCGACCCCGAGGTGCTCGCCGCGGCTGCGGCCATCCTCCCCATCGCGGCCGCGTTCCAGGTCGTGGACGGGATCCAGGTGACGGGCGCGGGGGTCCTGCGCGGCATGGGCAACACCCGGCCGGCGGCCCTGTTCAACCTCCTCGGCTACTGGATCCTCGGCCTGCCCCTCGGCTGGTGGCTGGCCTTCGAGGGCGGTCACGGCCTCGCCGGCGTGTGGTGGGGCCTGGCACTGGGGCTGCTGGTGGTCGCGGTGTGCCTGGTGGCGTGGATCCGCAGGCGCGGCCCGGCGCGGGGCTCCGCTCTCGCTCCCGCTGCGTGAGCGACCCACGGAGCGGTGCAGGTGGGTGGGCTGTTCGCGGGCTGTGCTTCGAACCGATCTGGGACCGCTCCAGAGCC
>WTJQ01000210.1 GCA_011524785.1 Planctomycetota bacterium
CTTCTCCCAGGCCATCGCGATGGTCCACGCGGCGAACAGCCGCAAGGACAAGCAACCCGGGGACCCCAAGATCGGCGGGCACCCCGCCTCGATCGCGAGCTGCGTCCACATCCTGGCGGCCCTGCACCTGGAGGTGCGCCGCCCGGAGGACTGGGTGGGCAACAAGCCCCACTGCTCGCCGATGGACCACGCCCTGCACCACCTGCTGGGGCTGATGCGGCACTCCAAGGCCGTCAACTTCCTCACCGGCGAGGACCGCTCCGGCTGGTTCACCGAGGCGGAGGCCAAGAGCGCGATGCACGGGCTGCGGGCGTTCCCCACGGCCGAGATGCCGCACGTGTTCCAGAGCTACCACGCGGCGGCCGACGCGGACAACTACCACTTCCTGCCCTCGGGCACGGTCGGCATCCCCCCGGTGGTCGGTGCGTACATGGGCCTCGCCCATCGCTACGCCGGCGACCACGGCTGGGAGGTCCCCACCGAGGCGCACTTCTGGAGCCTGATCGGCGACAGCGAGTTCCGCGAGGGCAGCCTGCTCGAGGCCATGCCGGAGATCGCCGAGCGCGAGCTCGGCAACGTGACCTGGATCATCGACTACAACCGCCAGAGCCTGGACGGCACGCGGCTCAACAACGAGCAGGGCCTGGAGCGTCACGACTGCGATCGCATCGCGGCCACGGGCGAGGCCAACGGCTGGCGGGTGCAGCACGTGCGCCACGGCAAGCTGCGCCGCGAGGTGTTCGAGCGCGAGGGCGGCGCCGAGCTGCGCGAGGTCCTCGAGTCCGGGCTGACGGACTACGAGTTCCAGATGCTCGCGCTGCGCCGCCACCCCGGCGCCGTGCGCCGCATGGTCGGCGAGCGCTCGCGCCCGGCCGGCGCCCTGCTCGACGAGCTCTCCGACGAGCACGTGCTGCAGGTGCTGCTCGACCTGGGCGGCCACTGCTACGAGACCGTGCGCGAGGCCCTCGAGTGGGCCCGCGGCGAGAGCGACGAGCCGACCCTGCTCATCGTCCACACGATCAAGGGCTGGGGCCTCGACTGCCTCGCCGACCCCGCCAACCACTCGACCCTGCCCAAGAAGGCCGAGGTCGACGCGCTCGTCGAGCGCGCGGGGGGTGACCCCGCCGACCCGTTCGCCTGGTTCGCTCCGGACAGCACGGAGGGTCGCTTCCTGGCCGAGCGCCGGGACGCCTTCCGCGACGGAATGGACGAGCAGCGCTCCCTGATCGAGCGCAACACGGCCCGCTTCAAGGCGGCCCTCGAGGAGGGCGGCGAGCTGCCCAACACCCTGGGGATCGACCTCTCGCTCTTCCCCCGCGCCTCCACCCAGTGGATGCTCGGCCAGTGCGCCGCCAAGGTCGTGCGCGTCGGCTCGACCGAGGCCACCGCCGAGCGGGACGGCAAGCCGATCACCGAGCTCACCGCCGACGAGCGCGCCCTCGCGCCCGTGGCCGAGTTCATGATGACCCTGAGCCCGGACGTGGGGTCGTCGACGAACATCTCCCCCGCCATGGATCAGCGCATCTATGGCCCCGAGGTCTTCACCAACGAGATCGAGAAGGAGCTCGAGGTGAAGTACAAGCACCCCGAGCTCGTGGCCACCGAGAAGCGGTGGACGCGCCACCTGCGCTTCGAGATCGCCGAGGCCAACGCGATGAGCGCCATGGGCGCCTTCGGCAAGATGCGCGAGGCCCTGGGCCTGCCCTTCCTGCCGATCATGACGGTGTACGACTTCTTCGTGAAGCGCGCCCTCGACCAGCTCTACTACAACGTGTACTGGGGCGGCGAGTTCATCATGGTCGGCACGCCCGCCGGCGTGACCCTGTCGCCCGAGGGTGCCCAGCACTCGTGGAAGAGCGACATCCAGATGCCCAACCTGGTCACCTGGGAGCCCTGCTTCGCCGTCGAGCTCGACTGGATCATGGCGGACACGATGCGCCGCCACGCCAGCGGCGACAACGCCGGGCGCCAGGGCACCTACGTGCGCTGCGTGACCCGCGGCGTGGAGCAGGCCCTGCTCCTGAAGTGGCTGCGCCGCCAGGCGCGTTCCAAGCAGGACCTCCCCGGAGCCGCCCTCAAGCCGGCTGGCGCGGACGCCTCCTGGGGCGACGCCGTCGACGAGAGCACCATCGCCCACCTCCCCGACGAGGTGCTGCTCGCCCAGACACGCCAGCACACGCTGGCCGGCGGCTACCGCCTGGTGGACTGGCGCGGCTACGCCGGCTACGAGCCGGGCGACAACGTGGTCGAGCTCCTCGCCATGGGCAGCCTCGTGCAGGAGGCCGTGGCCGCTGCCGAGGAGCTGCTGGAGCGCGGCGTCTTCGCGAACGTCACCGTCGTCACCAGCCAGGACCTCCTGCTGGGGATCCAGGCCGAGCAGGACGGCTACCGCCACCTCACGAGCGGCCTGGGCTTCTCGGGCGACCTCCACGCCGTCGCCGGCGCCGGGGACTCCGAGGCCGGCATGGTCTCCCTGGCCGGGCGTCGCGTCCCGATCGTCGCGGTGTGCGACGGCGAGGCCGGCATCCTGGACAACGCCGGCTCGGTGGTCGGCGTGAAGCAGGTGACCCTGGCCGTGCGCAAGTTCAGCAAGTGCGGGCGGCCGGTCGACGTCTTCGGCTACCAGAACCTGGATCCGGACAGCATCGTCGAGGCCTGCGGCCAGGCGCTCTCGCTGACCGCCCTGGAGGACCTGCGCGTCTCCCCGGCCCTGCTCGAGCGGCTCGCCGGCCGCGGAGCGACCGCCGGCCGCGACTGGCGGGCCCTCTGGCCGGACGCGTCGGGCTCGTGACCGACTCGCCCGAGGGCGCCCCCGGGATCCCGGACGACCCCCCGCCCTTCCCGGCCTTCGAGGTGCTGGGGAGTGAGCAGGTCTACAGCTCGCCCTGGTGCGGGCTGCGCCGGGACCGCGTGCGGCTCCCGAGCGGCGGGGAGATCGAGCACCACCTCTTCGAGCTGCCCGAGGCCGTGACGGTCGTGCCGCTGCTCGAGGACGGGCGCGTGCTCCTGATCGGCCAGTACCGCTACTCGCACGGGAGGACCCACTGGGAGCTGCCCGCGGGGCGCCTGGCGGCCGGGGAGGCACCCCAGGACGGGGCTGCCCGCGAGCTGCGGGAGGAGACCGGCCACGCCGCGGCGCGCTGGGAGGGTCTGCCGGGCTTCTTCCCGCTGAACGGGATCAGCGCCCACTACGCCCACGCCTTCGTGGCCCACGGCTGCCGCGAGGTCGGGGCCCCGGAGCGGGAACCCTCCGAACAGATCCTGACTCGTGCGTTCGCTCGGAGCGAGATCGAGGCTCTGCTGGACTCCGGCCGACTCCAGGACGCCTTCGCCGCCCTGCCGCTGCTGCACTGGCTGCGGCGCGCGGACCTGGGCTGAGCCCCTGGGCGCCTCCTGGGCCCCCTCGGCCCTCGAAGCCACGGTCGGCCCCCACAGCTC
>WTJQ01000450.1 GCA_011524785.1 Planctomycetota bacterium
GGCTCACCCCGGCTCCGCCGGCAGCGATCAGCGCCTCCTCACAGGCCCCGGAGGCCTCGGTGAGGCAGCTGAACCCGTAGCCCCCCCCCGTGCCCCGGAGGCGATGGACCAGGGTCCGGAGCTCGCCGGCGTCCCCGCTCGCAGCCGCCGCGTCCATGGCGCTCACCTGCTCCCCGAGCCCGGCCACGTAGCTCTCCAGGAGAGGGCGGAAGCGCTCGTCCCCGGCTCGCGTGCTGCGGACGGGAGCCGCCGGAGGCGCGATCGCCTCGCCTGCGGGAGGAGCGGGCACGCTCGCTTCCGGCTCGGACAGCGCCGACTCACTGGCGGGCCCAGCGACGGCCTCGTGCGCGCCTGCCGCGCTCTCGCGCGCGTGCGGCGCAGGATCGAGCTCGCGCCCCACGGCGTGGGCCAAGGTGTGGACGAGCAGCTCCGGCTGCACGGGCTTGCCGAGGTGGGCATCGAACCCGAGGGCCAGGCAGCGCTCACGGTCCTGGACCAGGGCGTGGGCCGTGAGGGCGAGGACAGGCCCTCGGTACCCGCGGGTCCGCACCTCGGCCAGGGCACCCGGTCCGTCGAGTCCGGGCATCTGCATGTCCAGCACCATGGCGTCGAAGGCGCGCCGATCGTGCCGCGCACGCTCCAGCTGCTCGACCGCCTGCTCGCCGTCCTCGGCAAGGGTCACCTTGGCCCCCGCCTCCTCGAGCCAGAAGCGCGCCAGCTCCAAGAGGTCGGGACTGTCGTCGGCCACGAGGATGCTGAGGCCCCGGAGGCGCCCGGTCAGGTCGGCGTCGCTCCACGTGGCTGCGGTGGTCAGGCTGGCGGGGTCGTGCTCGAGCGGAGGCAGGTGGAAGCCGAAGCGGCTGCCGCGCCCGACCTCACTGGCCACGTCGAGGCTCCCCCCGAGCGCCTCGCACAGGGAGTGCGCGATGGCGAGCCCGAGGCCCGAGCCCGTGGAGGTCCGGTTGTTGACCTGCTGGAACGGATCGAGGATGAGCTCGAGGCGGTCCGCCTCGATGCCGGGCCCGGTGTCCTCCACGGCGCAGACGAGGGCCTCCCCCTCGAGCTCGAGCGAGACCGTGACGCCCCCCTTGGCCGTGTAGCGGACCGCGTTGCCCACGAGGTTCGAGAGGACCTGGCGCAGGCGGAGCCCGTCCGTCACGAACAGCTCCGGGACCGCGGGCGCGACGCTCCACTCGAGCGCGAGCCCCTTGGCGCGCGCACGCGGCTGATAGAGCTCGTCGACGTCCCTGACGAGCTGGGCCAGCTCCACGCGCTCCGCCGTGACCTCCAGGCGCCCCGCCTCGATCCGTGAGAGGTCGAGGACGCCATCGATGAGCGCCGTCAGGTGCGCGGCGTGCTGCTGGACCCGCCGCGTGCGCTCGACGCGCTCGTCCGGATCCATCGTCCGGCGCCCCATCAGGTCGAGGGTCCCCACGATGGCCGCCAGGGGCGTGCGGATCTCGTGGCTGATATTGGCCAGGAACCGGCTCTTGGCGGCGTTGGCCTTCTCCGCGTCCTCGCGCGCGGTCTCGAGCGCCTGCTGCTGCTGGAGGCGGTCCCCGATGTCGCGCGCCACGGCGATGACGTAGGGCGTCCCGCGGTGGAAGAAATGGCTGAGGATCACCTCGACGGGGAAGGTCCCGCCACCAGCCCTGCGGTAGAGCCCCTCGTACGAGCACGTTCCGCGCTCGACGGCCGCCGCCCAGCGCGACGCCCAGAGCTCGGGCGTCATGGACTCGTCCAGCTCGAACAGGCTGGAGCCCTCCAGCTCCTCCTGGGTCCAGCCCGTCTGGAGCAGGGCCGTCCGGTTCGCGCGGACGAGCCCAGCCTCCTGATCGATGAGGTGCACGCTGTCGGAGGCCTGGTCCAGGGCGAAGTGCGCCTGGACCACCTCGTCGGAGGTCATGGAAACCTGCTCGCGCAGCTCCGCGGCCAGGACCTCGAGCCGCTGGTTCGCGTGCATGAGCTCGCGGCTGCGCGCCTCGAGGAGGCTCTCCGCCTCCTGGCGCGCACGCTGCTCGCGCTCCGCGCGGCGGCGCCAGGCCTCCAGCTCGTCCCCTGCGCTCACGGGCGGGTCCTCAGGTGGCCGGCGCGGGGTCGATGAAGAAGGTGAAGCGATGCGGGTCGCTCGGGTCGGCCTCGGTCCGCACCACGTGCGGCTCCCCGAAGTGCTCGAAGCAGCCGCGCAGCAGACCCCGCGCGAGCGTCGGGAGGGAGCGCGCGGAGCGGTACTCGAGGACGATCGACGCGCCCTCCTCCCGGATCACCTCGAACTCGGGCACCTCGGCGTCCGGGTGGATCGCCTTCACCGCCGGGTGGATGTGCTCGTCGAGCCTCCGGAGCAGCTCGATGACGCCCGTGTAGCCCCCCACGAGGTCCTCGTGCTCCCAGGCGAGGCGCCGGAAGAGGAAGACGCCGAACTCCTCGAGGACCTCTCCCGCCTCCTCACCGAGCGCTCCGCAGCCCGCGCCCAGCAGGACGCCGAACTCCGCGTCCTCGTACGACCCGACCGAGGTGTAGGCCCCTCCCGAGGCCAGCTCCGTGCTCGCGAGCAGCTGCTCGAGGGCCGGCACCCCCAGGCGGAGCTCCAGGAACTCGATGAACGAGATGAAGACCAGGCCCTTCATGACTCTCTCATCCTACGCATCCCGACCTGAAGCGAGGCATCCCGCAGCCAGGTTCCCCGGGATGCGAGGCAGGGTATACCCCGATCAGGCCGCGCATCCGCGCAGTTGGCCGGGCACACTCCAGGGGAATCCGAGAGATCGCGGAACCCGCTCGGCCCGGGGAGCGTCCATCCCATGTCCAAGGTCCCGCGGCCGAGGCGCGCCCCAGGGGACAGCACCACGACCCCGTCCGGCGCCGCTGCGATGCCTACAAAAGGGCAGCGCCCCCGAAGCGAACTTCGAGGGCGCCAGAGAGAGAGAGGAGAGACGGGCCCTCCGTGCAGCAAGGAGAGAGAAGCTGCGCGGAGGTGATCCGAGGAGTACCCGGGCTCCGGCCGCGCCATAGCAACCCTTGTGCCAGCACCTGGTAGCGCGCTGGGGGGCGCTCCAGGGGCTTCTCGCCCCGCCCGGAGGCCCATAATGGGCCGGCCCTAACCAAAATGGGCCGGACTGCCGATAGTATGGCCCGGGGCGGGCCGTCTTAGGTCGCGGCCCCGGGGCGCGGTCCCCAGCCGGCGAGGCGAGAGGCCTCGATCCCCGCCGTCAAGACCCTCCCGCGCCCGCCTCCACGCCCCACCAGCCGCTCGCCCTGCTCCTCGCCTCGTCCCGTGGTCCCCTCCGCCTCTCAACGCCCTGCAAGCCCCCGCGACCGCGTCTCCGCGGGGCAGCCCCCCGACGCCCCCGCGGGCGCGCGCGCTGTCCTGGTGGTCGAGGACGATCCCGCCTTCCGGGCGCTCCTCTCCCACGAGCTCCGCGCACTGGAGC
>WTJQ01000175.1 GCA_011524785.1 Planctomycetota bacterium
GGACCTCGACGCCGTGCTCCGGTTCTACGACACGCTCGAGGGGCGTGACCTCCGCAGCCATCACCAGGAGCAGCTGCTCGCCCCGCTGGGCCTGACGGCCGAGCAGCGCGCGGCGCTGGCAGCCTTCCTGATGACCCTCGAGGGGGAGCCTCTCGACGAGGCCCTGCTGACCCCGCCGACCTCGCCCGTCCCCGGCTGACGCGCGAGGGCCCAAGGACCCGCGCCGGATCCCGGCCTGAGGCACGAGGAAGGGTCACTGCTTCGTGTCGGAGGAGTGTCCGTGCTCCGATCCGCTGCACGCCATCCCCGCCCCCAGTCGGCCTCGTGCAGGCTCTGCGCACGTCCGGGTCCGGAAACCTGGAGGACCAGCGAACCGTCGGTCCTAGGGGTACCGTCTGAAGGACTCCGCGGAGCGGCTCCGAAGGCCGCCGCGACGCCTGCTGCCCCCATGAAGCTGCACCTGCTCCTCCCCGCCGCCGTGCTCTGCACCGGCGCCGTCGCCCTCCACGACGACGACCCCAAGATCCTCCACCGCCAGCGCCCGTTCGCCGGCCCGATCTGGCGCAACCTTGGGCTGACCAACGGCTCCGGTGGCGTCCCGGGCACGAGCAGCAACCCGTTCGTGGGCTCCAGCAACGTGACCCTCCAGGCCCAGGTCCCGCTGAACCAGATCGACGGCGCGAGCAGCGGGAACGACTGCTGGGGCTACGTCAGCCCGAGCGGACGCGAGTACGGGATCATGTGCACCTCGAGCGGCACGGCTTTCTTCGACGTCACCGTGCCCTCGAACCCGCAGCAGGTCGGCTACGTCTCGGGACCCGGCAGCCTCTGGCGTGACGTCAAGGTCTACGACCAGTACGCGTACATCGTCTCCGAGGGCGGCAGCGGCATCCAGGTGGTGAGCCTGGCCAACATCGACAGCGGCCAGGTCACGCTCTCGGGCGTCGTCAACGACGTCGGCACCGCCAACACGCACAACGTCTTCATCGACGAGGACGCGGGCTTCCTCTACCGGACCGGCGGCGGCGGCAACGGCCTGCGCATGTACAGCCTCGCCAACCCGGCCAGCCCGCAGTACGTCGGGGCCTGGAGCTCGCGCTACGTCCACGACGCTCAAGTGGTGACCTACACCTCGGGGCCGAACGCAGGCCGCCAGATCGCCTACTGCTGTGCGGGGCTCAACGGTGGCAGTGGCGACACCGGTCTCACGATCGTCGACGTCACCAACAAGTCGAACCCGCAGGTGATCGGCCAGGTCTACTGGCCGAACCGCGCCTACAGCCACCAGGGCTGGCTCAGCGAGGACCGCCAGTACTTCTACATGGGCGACGAGCTGGACGAGGACGGCTCCCTCCCCACGACGACGTACGTGATCAACGTCGCCGACCCCGACAACGCCTTCTACGTGACCTCGTTCACGAACGGCAACTCGGCCATCACGCACAACTGCTACGTGAAGAACGGGCTGCTCTACGCCGCCAACTACACGAGCGGCCTGCGGATCTTCGACCTGAACGCGAACCCCACGAACCCGCCCGAGTACGGCTTCTACGACACGTACGCGGCCGGCGACGGCGCGACCTTCAACGGGCTCTGGAGCGTCTTCCCCTACTTCCCGAGCGGCACGGTGATCGGCTCCGACCTCGAGAGCGGGTTCCTCGTGTGGGACGTGGGTGAGCCGGAGCTGAACCTCAGCATCAACGGCGGAGCGCCCGACCTCGTGAACCCGGGCGGCGACTTCGTGGAGATGGAGATCCAGGAGCTCGTGGCCGGCGGCCTCGACGTCAGCTCCCCCACGATCAACTACGACCTCGGCGCCGGCATGCAGTCCGTCCCCATGGTCGCCATGGGCGGGACCACCTGGCGCGGGACCCTCCCCCCGATGCCCTGCGGCAGCCCGGTGACCTGGTTCCTGACGGCCCAGGGGAGTTCGGGACAGCTCTACACGATGCCGGAGGGCGCGCCCGCCAACACCTACGGCTCCATGTACGCCGACGGTGAGACCTTCATGGTCGACGAGGACATGGAGACCAATCCCGGCTGGACGGTCGGCTGGGCTGGCGACACGGCCACGACCGGCGTCTGGGAGTACGGCAACCCGCGCGGGACCGCTGCCCAGCCCGAGGACGACAACACCGAGCCGGGCACGAACTGCTGGTTCACTGGCCAGGGCTCCATCGGGGGCTCCCTCGGCGAGAACGACGTCGACGGCGGTGCCACGAGCCTGGTGACCCCCAGCTACGACCTGGGGAGCTTCCTGGACCCCGAGGTCGGCTTCTACCTCTGGTACTCCAACACGACCGGGGCGTCCCCCAATGCGGACACCTTCCGGGTGGACGTGTCGCAGAACGGCGGCTCGTCCTGGGTGAACGCCCTCACGGTCGGCCCGACGGGGACCGGCACCAACGGTGGCTGGATCTTCTACTCCTTCCGCATCGCAGACTTCATCACGATGACCAGCCAGGTCCGCCTGCGCTTCGTCGCGGAGGACGCGGGCTCCGGCTCGATCGTCGAGGCCGCCGTGGACGACCTGACCGTCTCCGAGCTGGACTGCTCCGGGACCTCGCTGGGCACGCGCTACTGCTCCCCCGCCGTGATCAACTCGACGGTGCAGAGCGGGCGCATCGACCTCTCGGGCAGTGCGGTGGTCGCGGACAACGACCTGACCCTGACCGGCAGCTTCCTGCCCCCGAGCCAGTTCTGCTACTTCGTGGCGAGCCAGTCCCAGGCCTCCATCCCGAACCCCGGGGGCTCCATGGGCGTGCTGTGCCTCGGTTCCCCGATCGCGCGCTTCAAGAACCAGATTCAGAACACCGGCGCCACGGGGAGCGCGAGCATCGCGGTCGACCTGACCAACGTCCCGCTCCCGCCCGCCTTCGGCTACGCGATCCAGCCCGGGGAGACCTGGAACTGGCAGCTCTGGTACCGGGACGTGCTGATCGGCCCCACGTCGAACTTCACCGACGCGATCTCGCTGACCTTCCAGTGAGCCGGCCCACCGGCGCTGCCCGGTGGTGTCGCGAGCGCGCGAGGGGCGCCCGGCCAGCGGCCGGGCGCCCCTCGCCCATCAGAACGTGATGACCTCGCGCGCGCTGACGGAGAAGGGCACGAAGGGAGGCTCCCGCCCCAGCAGGCGCGTGTCGTAGACCCAGTCCCGGCGCGGCGCCTTGTACCGGTCGCCTCCGTAGGACCAGGTGCCGTCGGCGATCTCGCTCTGCCAGGCCTGCACGAAGGAGCCGTTGATGTAGCAGTGGATCCCCGTCCACTTCTCGTGGAAGCGCGGCAGGTTCTCGAAGCCCCCGTTGTAGGCGGAGCCCTCGGTGGGCTGGTTCCCCGTGTAGACCGAGACGTTGAACGTCGTCTCCGACGCAACGGGCAGGGAGCCGCTCAGGGGCTTGGTGTTCGTCCAGGCGTTCGACAGCAGGTTGACGGCGTCCGCGATCACCGCGGAGACGTTGCTCGCCACCGGGCTCCCCACGACGTTGCCATCCGCGTCGAAGAGCGTGTTCCCCGCGTGGTCGTACTTGTTGTAGTCCCCGTCGATGTAGAGGGAGCCCTCGGTCACGACGGTCAGGTCCCCGGGCAGCACCTCGCCGTTCGTCAGGCAGACGCCCTTGGCCTTGGCGCCCGTGGAGGTCTTCTCCCCCCCTACCGGCGTGTGGTCCATGTCGGCGTGGCCCGCGTAGAGGAGGCCGTTGGCGGGGTGCAGCTGCATCCCGACGAGGCCGGGGTGGCTCTCGACCAGGTCGGCCGCGTCCGAGGACGAGTAGCCGGCACCCATCAGCGCGCTCTCGAAGCTGCTGGTCGTGGCGAGGGCCGCCTCGAGGTCCATCAGGGCGGCGACGTCGACCTTCACGACGCCGACGCCGGGATAGAGGTGCCCCGGGTACCCGGGGACGGAGCGGTTGTGGTCCTGGCGCGTGTCCGGCACGAAGTCCACGGAGATGGCCTCGTGGCCCAGGAGCTGCTGGGCCAGCTTGATGGAGGTGCTCCGATCGACCCACTGGCTGGGATCGGCCGGATCACTGGCGTCCGGATTGGAGCCGTAGGCGCTCCAGTCCCAGTCCCAGCCGCTGGGAGAGCTGGCATCCGGGATCGGACTGCCGGCGATGATCTTCAGGTCCGCGTTGGCAGCGTAGAAGCCAGCGACGAGACCGGGATCGCCGGCCGCTGCCGGAGAGAACTTGCCCGTGAGCGGGTCCACCTGGGCGCGCCCCTCGACGGAGGGGTCCGCATCGAAGAGGGCCTGCTTGGTCCCGAGGTTCGGCAGCGCGACGCTGCTCACGTTCTCGGGGTGTGCGTCCCCGTAGCCCACCGTGTGAGCGAATCCCTGGGAGTCCGGGACCGCGTAGCCGCTGGGCGCACCCCACTTGTCCAGCGCACCCACGTGGAAGGGCAGCAGCTCGCCGCTGTCGGTGAAGTCCCCGTCCCCGTTCGCGTCGTAGCCCAGCGTGAACGCGCTGTCGTAGCCGCTGATGTTGCCCTCGATCCCACCGAGCTGGGAGCGACTGTCCATGCGCACCCAGTTGACCGGCTCCGACGGATCGAAGGGGTCCTCCACCCAGCGGCGCACGCGGACCGTGCCGGTCGAGTTCGTGTTGTTCTTGCGACGGCGGTAGATGCCCCCCATCGCCCGCAGGTAGTTCGTGTCGAGTCGAAGGGTGCCGCCGCAGGACATGTAGAGATCCGCGTTGCTGTGCACGCGGCCCCGAACCGTCATGCTCGGGCCCGGATTGATCTCCAGGTCGTCGTCGTAGAGGATCGCGAACTGCGTCGTCGGCGTCCGCGACACCTGGAAGACGCGCGACAGCACGCGTCGACGCTCGTGACGACGCAGCTGCTGCCCGCCAACGGGCTCCCCGAACGGATCCCAGCCGCCCTGGTCGAGCCCCAGGACGAGCTCACGGTCCGCGCTCGACAGCTCGTCGAGCGCGGCGGTGAAGCCGGCCTCGGCCGTCCAGGCGAAGCTCGTCTCCAGGACGCCGTCCCAGGTCGGCGCATCGGTCGCCACGACGCGCACCTCGAACATGCGGTTGGTGGTGCGCATCGGCGAGCCGCTGCCCGCCGGCGTTGCGAAGGGGACCCCCAGCAGCTGCACGCGCCAGCCAACGGCCTTGAAGCGGCCGGGGAGCTCCCCCTGCCCGGTGACCGCCAGCCGCCCATCGGGGCCTCCGCTGTGGCCGGTCGGGACCATGGTGACGCCGGCGAGGTAGACGTCCTGCCAGTCGCCCTCGCCTGCGAGCCCCCAGCGCTCGCGAGCCTCGGGGATCGAAGTCCACTCCTCGCCGTCGTCCGGGAGCCAGGTGTCGGGCCGGTACCAGTTGGCGAGGCGCTGCTCGAGCTTGATGGAGGCGGCGGAGAGGGCGGCCTCGCCCACGAAGCGCTGCTCGACGCGGCTGCGACCCGCGGCGACCTTCTGAGCGTCCAGGCCCGTGTTGGCGATCAGGAGTGCCAGGAGACCGGCCGAGACCGACGCCCCGAAGAGCGCGTACAGCATGGCCATGCCTCGCTCCCCGCGTGACTTCCCGTGGTTCGAGTGAAGGATCTTCATGGTCGGCGTGCGGGGGTGTTCAGGGGGCCTCGGGGAAGCGCTGCTCCCCCAGGGGCAGGCGAGCGATCGCCTCGGTGCGGAAGTGGTGCGGGTGGCCCTGGCGGTCGATGCCACGCATCCAGAGGGTCACCACGAGGGCGTTGGCCGGCACGAGCGCGTCCGCGCTGCTGCCGTCCAGGGCACCGCCCTCCAGCTCCTCGGGGCGGTCCCAGTACTGGAGGTCCTCGGCGTACTTGACGTCGAACCAGTCGATGTCGCGCGCGATGACCTCGACCCGGAAGGGGTAGTCGGGGGCGCTCGTCGGCAGGCGCAGGTCCCGGATCCGGCGGACGAGCTCACGCTGCCCTCCCGCGCCCTCGCGCACGATCCAGGAGACCTCGTTGCGGCTCCAGACGAGCCGCGTGACGGGGTCGATCGTCACCCGCTGCTCGTCCAGCCCCTTGAAGGGCGCAGGGTGGACGAGGTCCGAGGTGTCCTGGCTCAGCCGCCCGTCGCCGTTGCAGTCGAGCTCGGGGATGCCGTCCGGACCGGCGAGGCCGCCGGGCCCGAGCACGTCCATGTCCGGCCGCCCGTCCTCGTCCTGGTCCGCGGGCAGGGCCAGCACCAGCGAGGCCTGCACGAGCGGGTCCCCGCTCTCGAGCCCGAGGGTCGCCGCGTAGGCCTCCGCTCCGAGGATCGGGGCGGGAGCATGGGCGTGCCCACGCTCGCTGAACTCGGCGGCATCGAGCCCCACGCGGCCGCCGGGGCCGCGCGAGGTCCCCGGGAGGCCGTCGTAGTACACGTGCGGGAAGTGGAGGTCGTCCGCGGGGTCCGCGTCCTGCACGCCCTGCATGTCGAGCCTGCGGATCCCCGCGCGCTCGAGGTCCTCGAGGAGCCGCGCCAGCGCGCGGCGCCCCTCCCGCGCCAGGCGAACGTCGAGCGCGTTCGCCTCGGTGATCCGCCCCATGTCCCGCGTGGCCCCCACGACCCAGGCGGTCAGGGTGCTGACGATGGTCACCGCGATCATGATCTCGATGAGGGTCATCCCCGCGCGAGGGGTGGCCGGTCGTCGTCCGGCGCTGGTCGCACTCGCGGGGATTGGGAGAGGACGCACACTCATCGGGCGAGCTGGTAGGTGCTGAGGATCGCGCTGCGGACGTCGGAGCCGGTGAGCTCGAGGGGGTCGCAGGCCTCCCCGGCCTGGTCCCAGGCCTCGAGGGGCTTGCCCGCGTCGTCCCAGGTCGTCTGGCGACGGCCGCTGCGGGCCTGGACCCACTCGACCATCAGGAGGACCTCGATCCCCGCAGGAGGGACGTAGTTCGGGTCCGGGCCCGGGAGGGCGGTCCGGTCATCGGGGTCGAGCCCCGGGTAGGCCACGAACATCCGCTGCTCGCGCAGGGCCACGGTCCGCGTCTTGAACAGCTCCTGGCGCTCGTCCGTGGTCGCGCCGGTGGCGAGGGCTCGCCGCAGTCGGGAGCCGAACGAGTAGGCCGGGAGCAGCCAGCGGGGACCGTAGTCGGCCGCGCCGCTCCAGTCCTCGTCCGCGAGCTCCGGGTCGGGCCAGAAGCGCTGGCTCGGGTAGCCGGTGAGCTTGTTCTCGACGCTCTGGCTGAGGAGGTCCTCCATGCAGCTCGCCAGCTCGGCGACGGCGAGCTCGCTCTCGGCCGCGCTCGTCCCCGAGCGGCTGACCATCAGCTGCCCGCTGAAGTGGGCCGCGAGGGCCACCCCCAGCACGCCGAGCGCCATCACGATCTCGATCATCGTGAAGCCCGCAGTCGAACGGCTCCGCAGCAGCGGAGCTCCCCCCTGATCCCCCATGTGTCTCGTCCTGTCCCCCGGCTCGCGACCTCGCGGCCTGGCGGACTCCTCGACGAGGGCCTCTCCCGTTCCCAAATGCTGGACCGCCGCGCCCCGATTCGAGCCGCCCCCGCAGGCATCCGGCCCCGGGCGGTCTCAGGCTGGGTCAGCCGTCGCGCGCGCGGCACGCTCGGCCGGCGAGAGATAGCGGTCGAAGGACACCGTCTGGAAGCCGGCTCCGAGCACCGCCTGCCGCGCCGGCCGCTCGTCCCGCTCCACCTCCGCGAGATCCGCGGCCCCGAGCTCCACGGAGGCATGCGCACCTCGGTGCCGCACGCGGACGACGCGCAGCCCAAGGTCGCGGAGCCCGTCCTCGGCGCGCTCCACGGTGCCCAGCAGCTCGCGGGAGACCCGGGTCCCCACCGGGATCCGGCTCGCCAGGCAGGCCATGGCGGGCTTGTCGGCGACCGGGAGTGCGAACGCGTGCGCGTAGGCCCGCACCTGCTCCTTGGTGAACCCCGCCTCGGCGAGCGGCGCGACCACCCCCGCCTCCTGAGCGGCCCGGCGCCCCGGACGATCATCGAGCGCGTCGTCCGCGATCTCCCCGAGTGCAGCCCAGGGGATGCCCTCAGAGGATCTCCAGGCGTCCAGCGCGCGGAACAGGGCGGCCTTGCAGAAGTAGCACCGGTCCCCTCGGTTGGCCTGGTAGTCGGGGTCGTCCTGCTCGTCGGTCGCGAGCTCGACCAGGCGGATCCCGATCGCCTTCGCCACCTGGCGGGCCTCCTCGAGCTCGCGACGTGGCAGCGATGCGGAGTCCGCCACGACCGCGACGGCGGCGCTGCCCAGGACCCTGTGCGCCGCGTGGGCCAGGACGGAGGAGTCCACGCCCCCCGAGAACGCCACGGCGACCGAGCCCAGCTCCGCCAGCCGGGCGTCGAGCGCTGCGAGCTGCACGGCGTCGAGCGCCGCGAACTGCACGGCGTCGAGGCCGTCCAGATCCACGGGCTCGGTCAGGACCCGGCCTCCGCCAGGTACAGCCGCACCTTGTCCACGTAGCCCTGCGCGGAGCGGCGCAGGTCCTCGACCTGCTCGTCCCCGATCTCCCGCACGATGCGCGCGGGGACCCCGACCACGAGGGAGCGCGGAGGCACGACCATGCCCTCCTTCACCACGGCGCCCGCCGCGACGATCGACTCGGCTCCGATCCGGGAGCCGCCGAGCAGGACGGCCCCCATCCCGATCAGGCAGCGATCGCCGACCTCGGCGCCGTGGAGCACGCAGCGGTGGCCGATCGTGACCTCCTCGCCGATGCGGTTCGGCACGCCGGGATCGGCATGGATCATGGTGAGGTCCTGCACGTTGGTGCGCGCTCCGATCACGAGGGGGGCATCGTCACCCCGCAGGACGCAGCCGAACCAGACGTTGGCCTCGGCCCCGAAGGTCACGTCCCCCGTGACCACGGCGCCCTGCGCCACGTGGGCCCCGCCCTCGACGGGGTGCATGAGTCCGGTGCGCGGGAAGTGCGTCATGACAGCTAGGAGAGCGCGAGCAGGAGGACCTGGACCAGGTTGTTCAGGGCGTGGATCGCGAAGGGCACCATGAGGTTCCGGGTCCGGACCATGGCGAGCCCCATGACGATCGCGAGCGCGAAGATCGGGCCGCTCGCGTAGAGCCCGTGGAGGGCCGCGAACACGAGGGACGACACGAGCAGGGCCCGCACGGTCCCCAGGCGCACCTCGAGGAACCCCAGCAGGACACCGCGGAAGAAGAGCTCCTCCACGAAGGGGATCACGATCCCCGCCAGCAGCAGGATGGGGAGGAACTCGAGCCCGCTCGCGCCGTCGATCAGCTCGGCGACGTCCTGGACCGGCAGCTCCCCCGTCACGAACACCCAGCCGGCGCCCCACAGGGCGTTGAAGCCCATCAGGAGGGGCGCCGCCAGCAGGACGACCAGGAGGCCCGTGACGAGGCTGCTCCTGCGCGCGCTCCGCCCGAGCCCCAGCCCGAGCTGCGCGAGCCCCACGGGGCCGGCGAGCGGGACCGCCTCGCCGGCCGCCTGGCGGGCACGACGCGTGGCGCGCCACGCCGCGAGGAGAGCCGGGAGCGCAAAGGCCAGCTGGGCCAGCGCCGTGACGGCGAGGAGGCCGGTCACGCTGGGGGTGACGCCCTCGAAGGTGACCTGCACATCGAAGTCCCCCGCGTCATGGACCCGGCTCTGCGATGCTCCGGAGAAGAACAGGAGGAACCCGACGACCGAGAGCCCCAGGTAGAGCGCGAGACCGACCCCCAGCTGCGGCCAGGTCACGTCCGACGCCGCGGGCCCACCCTCCGGGTGGCGACCGTTCACGACCGCGACGGCGAGCGAGGCGAGACCCCCACCAACGAGGAGCAGGCCGAGGATCGCCGCCAGCGTCAGCGGGGAGGTCAGGAGCTGCGGGTCGACGTCCGGCATGCGAGGAGGCGTTGCGTCTACTGGGGCGCGCCCAGGAGGCCGCTCTCGGGGGAGGAGGCCTGGGCGTACAAGCGGCGCGGGATGCGCCCGGCGCGGAAGGCCTCGCGCCCCGCCTCGCAGGCGAGCCGCGCGGCGCGCGCCATGCGCTGCGGCTCCTCGGCGCCGGAGATCGCGGAGTTCAGGAGCACGCCGTCCGCGCCGAGCTCCATCGCGAGGGCCACGTCACTCGCGGTCCCGAGGCCGGCATCGACGATCAGGGGACAGTCCACGAGCTCGCGCGCGATCCGGATGTGGTCCGGGTTGGCCACGCCACGCCCGGAGCCGATCGGAGACCCGGCCGGCATGACCGCAGCTGCTCCGGCGTCGGCCAGGGTCGCGACCAGCCGCGGATCGTCGGAGCAGTACGCGAAGATCGAGAAGCCCTCGGCGACGAGCCGCCGCGTGGCCTCGACGGTCTGCACCGGGTCCGGGAGGAGGGTGCGGGGGTCCCCGATGACCTCCAGCTTCAGGAGCGGGGTCCCCAGGAGCTCGCGGGCCAGCACAGCGGTCCGCACGGCCTCGTCGGCCGTGTAGCACCCGGCCGTGTTGGGGAGCAGGTGGTAGCGGTCACGGTCGACGTGATCGAGCAGGCTCGCGCCGGCCCGGTCGTCCAGGTTCACGCGCCGCACGGCCACCGTGACGACCTCGGTGCCCGAGGCCTCCAGACAGGCCACGAACTCCTCGCTGCTGGCGAAGCGGCCCGACCCCATCAGGAGGCGGGAGGTGAGCCGAAGGCCCGCGACCTCGAAGGCCTCCGCCACGGATCAGCCTCCCCCCACGAGGGTCACGACCTCGAGCCGGTCGCCGGGAGCCAGGCGGGCCCGGTCCCACTCCGCCCGCGGGAGGAGCGCGCCGTTCAGCTCGAGCGCCACGTGGCTCGGCTCCAGGCCGAGCCGGGCCAGCAGGTCCTGCACGCCCTCGCCCTCGCCGAGGGTCTGGGCGGCTCCGTTGACGTGCACGAGACCAGGGTCGCTCATCGCGGAAGCATGGTACGCGCGCCGCGCGGATTTCACCCCATGCGCACGAAGGCGCACTTGAGGTACTCGCTCTCCGGGAGGCCGAGGCGGACCGGGTGATCCGGAGCGGCCCCGGTGAGGGCCTCCAGGAACGCGTCCCGGCCGCTGACCCGAGCCGCGCTCGCCAGGTAGGAGGAGAAGTCGCGGCGGCCGGTCGCATGGGAGCACGAGGCGCTGACCAGCAGCCCTCCCTGCGGCAGCAGCGCCATCGCCCGGCGATTGAGCTCGACGTAACCCCGCTCCGCGCCAGCCCGCTCACGCTTGTTGCGGGCGAAGGCGGGCGGATCGACGATCGCCAGGTCGTACCGCTCCTCGGCATCGGCCCGCGCCCGGAGGTCCTTCATGCAGTCCACGCGCTCGACGCGGACGCGCCCCTCGACGCCGGAGCGACGCGCGTTCTCGAGGATGCGCTCGCAGGCGGCAGCGTTCTGCTCGAGGCACAGCACGTCCTCCGCGCCCGCGAGGGCCGCGCGGATCCCGAACAGGCCGTCGTACGCGAACGCGTCGAGGACCCGACCGCCCCCGGCGACCGCCGCGGCGGCTCGAACCCGGTTGTCGCGCATGTCGAGGTAGGCGCCGGTCTTGTGCCCGTGCTCGATGTCGACGGCGTAGACGAGGCCGCCCTGCTCCTGCACCTCGAGGGGCCCCTCGATCGCGCCGCGCAGCAGCTCCACCCGCGGCTCGAGGCCCTCGAGCCGGCGCACGCTCACGTCCGAGCGGTCCAGGACCACGCTCGCCTCGAAGGGCAGGGCCTCGAGGAGCAGCTCGACGAGGAAGTCGCGCATCCGGTCCGCGCCCTGCGTCCCGGTCTGCAGGACCAGGGCCGTGCCGTAGCGATCCACGACCAGGCCAGGCAGCCCCTCGGCGTCCCCGCTCACCAGCCGGCAGGCCCCGGCCGGGTCCATGAGGCCGAGCTTGGCCCGCGCGTTGATGGCGCGCTGGACCCGGGCGAGCCAGAACTCCCGGTTGGGCTGCTCCTCCGCACGGGTGACCATGCGCAGGGCGATCTTCGACTTGGCGCTGAAGAGGGCCCAGCCGAGCGACTCCCCCTGGGGGGCGAACACCGGGACGAGCTCTCCGGGGGTGCCCTCCCCATCGGCCACGTCGTCGGCGTAGATCCAGGGGTGGCCACCGAGCAGCCACCGCCGCCCCTTGCCCGTGAGGGTCATCGTTCCCATCGCTCGCTCCGCAGGCTGCCCCGACCGACACCTCGTCGACCTGGCAGCAGCCCCGCAGGCTACTCGACGAGGGCCTTGAAGCGCGAATCGTCCCGGAGCGAGGCGAGGTCCGGGTCCTGGGCGGCCCAGTCCTTCTGGCGGCGCAGCGCCCCCGGGGAGGAGGACAGGGGGTCCAGGTCCCGCTCCAGCCAGGCCAGCGCGGCGTCCGTCTCCCCGAGGAGCGCGTGGGTGCAGGCGAGGTTGTAGTGCAGCGACGGCGACGGCCGGACGCGCCGCAGCAGAGCCCGAGCCTCGTCCGCCCGCCCAGCACGCGCTCGATAGCAGGCGAGCAGGAGCCGCGACCACGAGTCGTCGCGCAGCGCGTGCGCGCGCTCGACCCAGGCCACGGCCTCGTCGGGGCGGCCGAGCTTGACGTTGGAGTTCACGGCCAGCGAGGTCAGGGCCTCCGCCAGCAGGGCCTCGACCTGCTCCCGCACGGCAGGGCCCAGGTCCCGCTGCTCGATCGTGCCGAGCAGGTCCTCGATGCGTTCGACCGCTGCCAGCAGCACGGTGCGCGCCCGCACGGGCTCGTCGCGATCCGTGGCGGCCGCGCCCTCGGCCAGCGCCGCGCGCGCCCGGCGCTCCTGCACCAGGAGCAGCCACTCCTCCTCGTAGGCGTCGTCCGCCAGCGCCTCACCGTAGGCACGGGCCAGCTCCCCGGCCTCGGCGGCACGCCCCTCCGTCCGCAGGTCACGCGCCAGCCACAGCGCGAGGCTGGAGGGGGGCCGCAGCAGGCGTCGCGTGCGGTCGGTCAGGGGCCGGTCGGCCTCCTGCATGGCCTGGCTCAGCTGCCAGCGCCGGACCTGCCGGGTCCACTGCGCCTCGAGGTCGCGGGTCACGAAGGGGGGCGTCCTCGGCTCCTCCATCGCGGCCTCACGCTCGAGGCGCGTCGCGTAGGCCACCCGCGCACCGAGCGCAGCGCGCAGCAGCTCGACCCGGCGCGGATCCTTCCACATCGAGACGCTCTCGTTCGCCCCGGCCGGCTCGAACCCCGCCAGCTCCCAGCCAGATGCAGCGGCCAGGACCGAGCCGAGGGCCCGCGCCGCCGCAACGCCGCCGTCCTCCCCTACGCCCGGCAGGGAGCGTCCGAGGAGGAGGGTCTGGAGAGGGGAGCCGTCGGAGCCCAGGACCTCGTCCCAGCCGTAGGCCCCGGAGCCCATGGCCAAGGTGCTCTCGACGTCGAGCTCGAGAGAGGTTCGATGGAGCGCGGCCCCGAGCTCGAGCGCCTCCTGGGACTCCGCGGGGAGTCCGTTGAGGAGCCGGTCGAACAGCCGCGTGAGCTGGACCTCGGCCAGGCGAGCCAGCGCCTCGCGACGCGTGCTGGCGGAACGGCGCGAGGCGGCGAGGCGCGAGGCCCCCCGACGGGGAGTCGCACGCAGGGCGCGCAGGGCGGCACCCTCGGCCTCGGACAGGGCGCTTGCCGCCGGACGCCCCGCCGCCACCTCCACCAGGGCGAGGAGCTGGTGGGCGCGAGCCGCCTCGAGAGCGACCTCGACCTCCCCGTGAGGACCGACCTCCCTCGCACGCTGCACGCGGACGGCCAAGGCGGCCCAGCGCCCCGCGAGGTCGAGACCTCCGGGCGTCAGGAGCGCCACCCTCGCGAGGCGCGCCGCGAGCTCGCCGATCCGGGGCGCCTCTCGCAGCAGGACCTCGCCCCGCTCCCCGAGCCCCGCGGCGTCGCCCC
>WTJQ01000390.1:0-5411 GCA_011524785.1 Planctomycetota bacterium
CGCACGGCCTCCTCGGCCGTGGCCAGGGTGCGGTTGACGAAGTCGATCCGGTCGGCGCCCTCGGCCGCGAGGTGACGGCCGAGCAGCTGGCCCGTCTCGCCCGCGCCCACCACGACGATCCGTCGTCCAGCCAGGTCCCCGAAGGCGCGCTGGGCGGTGTCGACCGCGACGCGCGCCACGCTGAGCGTGCCCTCGCCGAGGCTCGTCTCGGTGCGCACCTTCTTCCCCGCGGTCAGGGCCTGCTGGAGCAGCGGCCCGAGCAGCGTGCCGGAGGTGCCCGCCTCCTTGGCGAACTCACTCGCACGGCGGACCTGGCCGAGGATCTCGGTCTCCCCGAGCACGAGGCTGTCGAGCCCCGACACGAGCCGGTAGAGGTGGATCAGGGCCGGGACCCCGCGGTAGCTGTAGAGGTGCTCGGGCGCGAGGTTCCGGAAGAGGCGTCGCGCCAGGGCCTCGGTCGGGTCCTGCTCCGGCGTGGCGCGCGCGAGGACCTCGGTCCGGTTGCAGGTGCTCACGACCGCGACCTCCTGCACGCCCGGGAGGTCGCGCAGCTCGGTGAGGACCCGCTCGAGGTCCTCCGGCTGCACGGCGTACCGCTCGCGCACCTCGACCGGTGCGCTGCGGTGGTTCAGGCCCAGCAGGACCAGGTGGTCGATGGCCTCCATCAGAACGCGTGGAACGAGAGCGCGGGGAAGGCCATCACGCCGATGGCCACGAGGAGGGTGAGCAGGCCGCCGAGCGCTGCGTACGAGGCGCGCCGGGCGTTGAGTCCGGGGATGCGTCCGGAGAAGGCGATCACCCCGAAGTGGATCCACAGCGCCATGACGAGGATCACCTCGGGGTCGCCGTAGGAGAAGGCGCTCTCGGGGGTCGCATGGCCCAGCCCGATGCCGACGTTGAGCCCCACGGTCAGGCACAGGAACCCGGCCAGGGCCGCGCGGCGCGTGGTGCGCGAGAGCAGCTCCAGGGACGGCAGGTTGCGGAACAGGCGCCCGAAGGCGCGCCGCTGCATCTGGCGGTACTGCACGAGGTGCAGCCAGCCGTAGACGCCGGAGAGCACGAGGGCCGCGGACGCGAGGAGCATCACGACGATGTGCAGGATCGCGGCGCCGTTCTTCGCCGGAGCGGCCTCGCTGGCGGTCACGGGTCCGAAGGCGGCGGCCGCCCACTGCAGGAGCGCGACCGCGGTCAGGACCAGCGTCCCCACGGTCGGCTGCGGCACGCGCAGGCTGACCAGGCGGAAGAGGATCGCCGTCGTCAGGGCCACGCCCGAGATGGTCAGCGCAGCGCCTTGGATCGGGAAGGCGCCGTGAGTCTGCGCGTGCAGCCCGAAGAGTCCGACGTGG
This sequence comes from Planctomycetota bacterium, assembly GCA_011524785.1. Classification (GTDB taxonomy): domain Bacteria; phylum Planctomycetota; class UBA1135; order UBA1135. Next base: position 1,347 of record WTJQ01000390.1, read on the forward strand.
GCCGCGATGGTCGCCAGCAGGAGCACGCGGCGCGCGGTCTGGGACCAGGCGGGCGTGCGCTCGCCTGCATAGGAGAGTGCGTACAGCGCGGCCGTGCCTGCGTAGAGCAGGGGCAGCGAGACGGTCAGCACCTGGACGGACCTCATGCGGGCACCTCCCGCGGCGCGGTGAGCAGGCGGCGCGCCTCGTTGGCGGCGGCGAGGCCCGTCTTGAAGCGGTCCTCGATCGCGACGCCGCCGGTCCAGGTCCCAGCCGGGACCAGGCCAGGCATCGCGCGGCGAAGCGCGGTGTGCAGGGCGTCCATCCGCTCCACGTGCCCGACCCCGTAGCGCGGGATCACCGCGCGCCAGGTGTCCACGCGGTGGGCCTCGACGCGTCCAGGCGCGTGGCCGAGGCCGCGCTCGAGGTCGTCGAGGGCCGTGCGCAGCGCCGCGCCCTCCCCAGCCTCCAGCTCGGGACTCGTGCGGTAGATCGCGCTCACGGTCGCGTGGCCGGCCGGGGCCCGGCCGCTGAAGATGTTCGAGGGGAACAGGGCGCCGAGCAGGCGCGGGGCTCCGTCCTCGGGGCGCTGATCGGGCGGCACCAGGAACCCGAAGGCCGGGGGGACCCGTGCCTGCGCCAGGCCCAGGTGGACCACGGTGAGGTCGCCGGTCGGCAGCGAGAGGAGGGGATCGAGGTCCACTCGCTCGGGCGTCGCGAGAGCCAGGAGGCCATGGGCGTCCCGCGGCGAGGTCGTGAGCACGACCACCCGGGCCTGCAGGTCGGCGCCGTCCTCGAGGGACACGCGCCAGCCGGCAGGTCCGCGCTCGAGCTCGACCACGCCGCGGCCGAGGAGCAGGCTGCCGGTCAGGCCGCGCGCCATGGCGAGCGGGAGCTCTCCGAGGCCGCCGGGGAAGCTGAGCAGGTCGCCCCGCTGGGTCGGGGGGCCGGGCGCTGCCTCCTGGGGCGTGGCCTCGCGCTGCTTGCGGGCGCGGAGCATCCCGCGCACCAGACCGCCGGCGTCGTTGGCCAGGTGGAACACGCGCGGGAAGGCGCTGCGCGCCCCCAGCTCGCTGAGCTCGGCCGCGTACACGCCGCGCACGAAGGCGCCGCCCAGGGTCGTCGCGGCCTCGCGTCCCAGCCGGTCGCGCATGAAGGCCTCGAGGGTGGGCTCCTGCTCGTGCGAGGCGATCGGCCGCATGCGCCGGAGGGGCTCCGACAGGAGGCGCAGCTTCGCGGGCCACGAGAGGAGGCGCGTCTTGACGAGGTCCCCGGGGCTCATGGGCACCGGGTGCAGGGTGCCTCCGCGGTACACGAGGCGCAGGCTGGCCTCCTTGCGCGAGACCTGGAAGCGCTCGGCGATCCCCGCCTCGTGGGCCAGGGTGCGGAAGGTCGTGGCGGAGGCGGGGATCGTGTTGGGCCCGGCCTCGAACAGGTAGGGCCCGACCTTCCCCGAGCGCATGATCCCGCCCGGCTCGCGCGCGCCCTCGACGCACATCACGTCGACCCCGGCCCGGTGGAGGGCGTGAGCACAGGCGAGCCCGGTCGCCCCCGCTCCGATCACCACCACGTCCGCCATTCCCTCGCGCTCCTCCTAGAGGGTCTTGCTGAAGGTGCCCTCGCCGCTGCGCCCGGCGCTCTGGCGCGCCGCGTAGTAGGTGTCGAACACCACCGCGACGTTGCGCATGAACATCTGACCCAGCGGGGTCAGCCGCAGGGCGTCGGCCCCATCCTCGACCAGGCCGTCCTCCGCGAGCGGGCGCAGCTGCTGGCGCTCGGCCGCGAAGTGGGCGTCGAAGTCGATGCCGTGCTGCTGGCCGAGCGCAGCCTTGTCGAGCCGGCCATTGCACATCAGCCCGAGGATGACGTCGCGGCGAAGCCGGTCCTCGTCGGACATCCGGTGGCCGCGGAAGGTGCCGAGGCCGCCGTCCGCGAGGGCCTGCACGTACTCCGGCTCCTGGTGCAGGTTCTGGACGAAGCAGCCGTCGACCTCGCCGATGGCCGAGACCCCGAAGGACAGCATCTCGCTCCCCGCGCGGGTCGTGTAGCCCATGAAGTTGCGGTGCAGGGTTCCGGCGGCGAGGGCGTCGGCCAGCTCGTCCCCGGGCAGCGCGAAGTGGTCGAGCCCCAGGTAGACGTAGCCCGCGTCCTGGAACGCCTCCACCGCATCGGCGAACAGCTCGAGCTTCTCCTCCGAGGAGGGCGCGGCGTCCATGTCGAGGGCGGTCTGGTGCTTCTTCATCCACGGCACGTGGGCGTAGTGGAAGAGCGCCACGCGCTCGGGACGCAGGGCCAGGGTCTGCTCGATCGTGGCCGCGTACTGCTTCCGGCTCTGGTGGGGCAGGCCGTACATGAGGTCGAGGTTCACCGACCCCATGCCAGAGGCGCGAGCACCCTCGACCAGCTCCTGGGTCAGCTCCAGCGGCTGCACGCGCTTGACCGCCTCCTGGACCTTGGGCTCGAAGTCCTGGACGCCCATGGACACCCGGTTGAAGCCCAGCTCCCCGAGCGCCTCCAGGTGCTCGGCGGTCGTGACCCGCGGATCCACCTCGATCGCGACCTCGGCGTCCGCGGTCAGCTCGAACCCCGAGCGGATCATCCCGAACACCTCACGCAGCTGCTCCGGAGAGAGGTGCGTGGGGGTCCCTCCACCCCAGTGCAGCTGGTGCACCGGGCGCCGGCCGATCCCGGTCGCCAGCACGCGCTCGAACTCGAGGCGCAGGTGGTCGAGGTAGCGCGCGACGCGCTCCTCCTTGCGGGTGATCACGACGTTGCAGCCGCAGAACAGGCACATCTCCGCGCAGAAGGGGAGGTGCACGTAGAGCGAGAGGGGAGCGTCCGAGGCCTCGGCGCTGGCCCGCAGGTGGTCGGGGTAGCGAGCGGGGTCGAAGGTCTCCTTCTGCCAGTCGACCGCGGTCGGATAGCTGGTGTAGCGCGGCGCGCTGGTGCGGTAGCGCTCGAGCAGCTCGGTGGAGACGGGGACCCGCATGTTCAGCCGCGCTCCGGCAGGACCGTGTCCCAGAGGGCCGTGGTGGACTCGAGCGGCGTCTTCGGGAGGATGCCGCTGCCGAGGTTGAAGATGTGGCCCGGGGCGCCCTCGAAGGCGGCCAGGGTGCGCTGGGCCTCGCGCCGGACCGCGTCGGGGGGAGCGAAGAGCGCCACCGGATCCATGTTGCCCTGGAGGGCGACCTTGCCCTCGGTGCGGCGCACGGCCTCGACGGGGTCGACGCGCCAGTCGATCGACAGGACGTCCGCGCCCGTCTCGACCATCGCCTCGAGCAGGTGGCTGCAGCCGTTGACGTAGAGGATGACGGGCACGCCCAGGTCCTGCGTGGCGCGGACCATGCGCGTGATCGGGCCCTGCATGCGCGCGCGCCAGGTGGCCGCGTCGAGGCTGCCGCCCCAGGAGTCGAAGATCTGGATCGCGTCGGCGCCGGCCTCGACCTGCAGGGCGAGGTAGCCGAGCGAGTTGTCGACGATGCGCTCGACGAGCCGGTCGAACAGCTCCGGCTGGCCCAGCATCAGGGCCTTGGTCGTCTCGTAGTTGCGGGAGCTGCGGCCCTCGACCATGTAGCTGGCGAGGGTGAAGGGCGCGCCGCAGAAGCCGAGCATGGCCCGCTCCTCTCCGAGCTCGGCGCGGACGAGCCGGAGCGCCTCGGCCAGGAAGCCGGTCGCCGTCGTGGCGTCGAAGTCCCGCAGGGCCTCCACGTCCTCGGCCGTCCGGACGGGCGGATCCAGGAGGGGGCCGACGCCCTCCTCGATGCTGACGGCGAGGCCCATCGCCTCCGCCGGGACGAGGATGTCACAGAAGATCACCGCGGCATCCATGCCGAAGCGGCGGATGGGCTGGAGGGTGGCCTCGGCGGCCAGCTCGGGCCGGTGGCACATCTCCATGAAGGTGTGGCCCGACCGCAGCTCGCGGTACTCCGGGAGCGAGCGCCCGGCCTGACGCATCATCCAGGCGGGGGTGCGGTCGACGGGCTGGCGGCGCGCGGCCGCCAGGAAGCGCTCACGGGAGTTCATGGGGGGCTCTGGGAGGGGCGACGGCGTGGATCGGCGCCGTCGCCTGGCGGCACGGCGCTGCGT
>WTJQ01000390.1:5511-7430 GCA_011524785.1 Planctomycetota bacterium
GTGCAGCGATCGGGAAGGATATCCGGTGCCCTTGGGCCGGGACGGAGGCGTATCGACCTGATCCACGGGGATTCCAGGGGTGCACCGGGGCACTCCGCGCGCGTCTGCCGCGCCCCTCGAGAGGGCCTCGCCCCGCCCTTGGTGGCGGGTCCGGAGCGGACTACGCTGGCCCGTCCTCCATGGAGCTCATATTCGCCTTCCTCGCGGGCCTCGGGCTCGCCGCCGCTGCGGGGCTCGTTCTCCGCTCCCGCGCCCTCGCCCAGCAGGCGGAGGCCCACCGCGTCGCCCTCGACGCCGCGCGCACGGAGGCCCAGGCGGCCCTCGATGCGGCTCGCGCCGAGGGCCAGGCCGCCCTCGATGCATCCCGCGAGGCCCTGACGGCCGCGCGGGAGGCCCACGTCCGCGTGGAGGGCGAGCTCGAGACGGCCCGGGCCGTCGCCGCGCGTGCCGAGGAGGCCGCCAAGCAGCGTGAGGACTGGCTGGAGCTGCAGAAGAAGGAGATGGAGCGGACCTTCACGGCGCTCTCCTCCAAGGCGCTCGAGTCCTCGAACAAGTCGTTCCTCGAGCGGGCCAACGAGCGCATGAAGCCGGTCAGCGACCAGCTGACGCGCCTCGAGAAGGCCACGCAGGAGATGGAGAAGACCCGGCAGGAGGCGTACGGTTCCTTGCGGACCCAGCTGGGCGTCCTCCACGAGGCGACCGAGAGCTACCGGGTGCAGTCCGAGCGTCTGTCGACCGCCCTGACCGGCTCGTCCCAGGCGAGGGGCCGGATCGGAGAGGTGGTGCTCCGCAACATCGCCGAGTTCGCGGGCATGACGCGGCACTGCGACTTCTACGAGCAGGGAGCCGACTCGAGCGGTCAGCGGCCCGACATGGTCGTGCGGGTCCCCGACGGCGGCGAGATCCCCGTCGACGCCAAGTTCCCGCTGGCGGCCTACGACCGCGCCAACGAGACCGACGACCCGGAGGAGCGAGCGCGGCAGCTGGCCCAGCACGCGCGCGACCTGAAGACCCACGTGAACGAGCTCGCCCGCCGGGACTACAGCGAGTTCACCAAGGGCGACGTGGACTTCACGGTGCTCTTCCTGCCGGGCGACCACCTCCTCGCCGCCGCCTTCGACGCCGATGCCGACCTGCAGACCATGGCGTTCGAGAAGCGGGTGCTGATCACGACGCCGGTGACCTTCGTGGCGCTGCTGCGCACGGTGGGCCTCTACTGGCGCCAGCACCAGCTCGCGGAGAACGCCCAGGAGATCGCCACCGAGGCGAAGGAACTCATGGGGCGGCTGGGCAAGTTCATCGAGCACTTCTCCAAGGTCGGGAAGGGGCTCAGCCAGGCGCTCGGCGCGTACAACAGCGCGGTCGGCTCGTACGAGCGACGGATCCTCCCCTCCGGCCGACGCGTGGCCGAGCTGCAGGCCCTCCCGGCCGAGCTGCCGGACATCAACGCCATCGAGGGCGAGGTGCGCCCCGTCGAGATCCCGGCGCCCGACCCCGCCTCCGATGCGGAGCCCGGGGCCACGAGCGAGGACGGCGGCCTCCTGCCCCTGCCCTGAGTCCTCTTGAGGAGCCGAGCCATGACCGAGTCCACGCAACCCCAGGACCCCGAGACCTCGACCCAGGGAAGCCCCGCTCCTGCGCTCGCCAGCAGGCTGCGCGTGCGGGGCCGGAGCTTCATCGGCTCGGGCATCGTGCTCGTCGTGGCCTTCGTCCTCACCGTGGCCAACGCGGGCTACGGGACCAACCCCGACCCCAACCGGGCCTTCGGCGAGCGGCGCTCCTACAACATGGTCAAGACGAGCGTGCACGACGCCGTGCCGGATGCCGCGCCCTACCTCGCCGGGGCCCTGCTGCTCTTCTGGCTGGGGCGTCGCCAGCTGCGCCGCGCCGATCTCCTCGATCCGCCCGCGGACGCCTGA
>WTJQ01000390.1:7530-13695 GCA_011524785.1 Planctomycetota bacterium
AGGATCGCGTCCAGCTCGCGCAGCAGCGCCTCGAGGACGTCGTCGTAGGAGTAGGTCCCGACGGTCTCCGGGCCCTTCTTCAGGTTGACCGTCTTGGGGCCGCACCAGAGGCCGAGGTCGGCGTCGTCGGTCTCGCCGGGGCCGTTCACGCGGCAGCCCATCACGGCGATGGTCACGTCGTGCTCGGCCGCGCGTGCGGTCGCCTCCTTCACCTCCTGAGCGAGGTCGATGAAGCGCTCGTTCTCGACGCGGGAGCAGGAGGGGCACGCGATGATGTTCAGGCCGTCGAAGAAGCCCTTGGGCACGGAGCGGAAGCGGCCCGCCTCGATGTCGGCGAGGATCTGGCGTCCGACCTCGATCTCCATGCCCTTGTCCTCGAAGGGGACGGTCAGGGAGACGCGCAGGGTGTCGCCGATCCCGCGCGGGATGAGCTGCTCGAAGGCGATGCGGGTCTTGATGACCCCGTCCGGCGGCATCCCGGCCTCGGTCACGCCCAGGTGCAGGGGGACGTCGGGCCGCTCGGCCGCGAAGCGCTCGTTGGCCTCGACCACCAGCCGCGGGTCCGAGTCCTTGATCGACACGCAGAAGTCGTGGAAGCCCAGCTCGTCGAGGATCGCGCAGTGGTCCACGGCCTGGGCGACGAGCGCGGCCACGTGGTCCTTGCCGAAGCGCTCCTTGTAGTCCGGCGCCAGCGAGCCCGCGTTGCAGCCCACGCGCAGGGCGCAGTCGTGCGCCTTGGCGGTGTCCGCGATCCACGCGACCTTGTCGCGGATGGAGCGGTCCTTCTCGTGGTGGTGGAGGTGCCCGGGGTTGTAGCGCAGCTTCTGGACGAAGGGCGCGACCTCGGCCGCCAGCCGGTAGTTCTCCTGCAGGTCGATCGAGAGGGGGACCGTCGCGCCGTCCACGACCTCCGCGAGGGCGGCCACGTCGGCGGGGCTGTCGACCGCGATGCGCACGAGGTCGGCGCCGGCGGCGGTCAGGAGCTCGAGCTGGCGCCGCGTGGCCGGGACGTCCTGCGTCCGGGTCGCGGCCATCGACTGCACCATGATCGGCGCGTCGCCCCCGATGGTGAGGGAGCCGATGCGGATCGAGCGCGTGGTGCGGGTGCTGCTCATGGCAGGAGGATAGTGGTCCCGTGCCCCGCGCCCCACCAGCCCGGGAGCGGGGGGAATCGCGCGGGGGACTCGGATCAGGGCATGCGGAGGCGGGCGATCCGGGTGGGGACCCGCGTGCCGCTCGTCGCCCTCAGCCCACGCGCCGTCACGAGCGTGCCAGTGGCCGCTCCGATCGAGCCCGCGGTCGTGAGCTCCACGAGGCCGGTGCCGTCCAGGGTCCCCTGGAACTGCAGGGTGCCGCTCAGGCCCGGTCCCGAGAGGGAGGTCGCCAGGGCCTGGGGCGCGATCGCCCACGCCATCCAGCCGCTGTCGCCGGGGAGGCCGGCCATTCCGAGCGTCAGCGTTCCGGTCGTCGAGGCGCGGGTCCACAGGAGCGGGTCGGCGCACCGCGCGTCGGCCTCCAGGGGCTCGCCGTCCGCGCCGCTCCCCAGCACGTGCCACAGCTGGTCCTGGTCCCCGCGCAGCTCGGACGCGAACAGGGCCACGGCGAGCCGCCGGTGCAGGCGGTTCTGCTCCGCGTGGGAGAGGGAGTTGGCGCCGAAGGGGAAGTCGAGCGAGCCGTTGTGGCCGCCGCCCACCACGCGCGGGAACAGGGCGCGCCGAGCGCTCGTCGCCTGCTCGAAGTAGACCCGCGCGTTGCCGTTCATGGGCGTCACGCTGTCCTCGGTCGCCCCGACCGAGGCCATCACGCCCTCGAAGGTCGCGATGGGGAGGTCACTGAACCAGTTGCCCTCGAGCAGGACCGCGACCTCGAGCCGGGGCTCCCAGGGCATCGAGTAGCTGATGGCCGCGCAGCCGTTCGAGTGGCCCATGGCTCCCCAGGGGCCGTCCGCTGCCATCTCGTGCAGGAAGTGACTCGCGTCCGCGCTGCGCTCGTCGGCCCAGTGGAGCAGCGCCTGCCCGTCCTGCGCCTGGTCCTGCACGTCCTGGATGAACCCAGCCTCGGTCGAGACCGACAGCACGACGAAGCCGTGGCCGGCCAGGTGGCTCGTGAGCACGCTGTAGAAGGACGGCGGCGCGAAGAAGCCGTGCGAGAACAGCACGAGGGGGTAGGGACCGCTCGCCGGGTCCGGAGCCGCGTTCGTCCCGCTGGTCAGCGCGGGGTAGTGGATGTCCGCGGTGACCGTGGAGTTGCCCGCGAGCGGGTGGGAGAAGCTCACCGACCGGAAGCCGACCGGGTGGGGGCCAGGGTCCTCCGGCAGCTGGAGGCCCGCCGCTGGGGCCGCCAGGGCGATGGCGAGGGCCAGGGCCTGGCTGGCGATGAGGGCGATGGAGGGGAGGGTCCGCATGGGATCGACGGCTCGGCCCGCCGATCCCAGGGTCGAGGGGGAACGCAGGGAGCGCAACCGGGCTGTGGAGGGGTTCGCAGCGCGGGACCTCTTGGGGGCGCCCCAGGGCGAGTTCTGGAGGGCTGCCGATTTTCGAGCGGGAATCCGCCCCCCTCCAGCCGGGGCTCCCGGATGCGAGGGCGGAAGGAGTCCCACGCCGCGCTGCGGCTGGGCAGACAGACACCTCGGCCGCGTGCCGGGGAACCGACCGGGCCCCCGGGGTCCGTCGTTCGAGCCCGCGGGAATCCCCTCTCCTGCGACCGGCGGCGGGCTTCGGGTGCCTCTTCCGTTGGGGCCAGCCGCGCAGCGAGCGCCTCGCTCGCACGAGGGGGGATCGCCGCGCGAGGCGGCTGGCTATCATCCGGGCAGCACGCCGGGAGGCGCGCCCGCATGAAGGCCAAGATCCTCATCATCGGCGGCGGGGGCATGGGCACCTCGATCGCCCTCCATGCCGCGACTCGCTGCGACCCCCTCGACGAGCCCGTGCTCCTGATCGAGCGCGATCGCCTGGGAGCCGGGTCCTCCGGACGCTCCGGGGCCATCGTCCACGCGGCCTACTCGGACCGCGTGCTCTGCGGCATGGCGCGCGACTCGCTGAAGCAGTACGTGCACTTCACGACCCACACGGGTCGCTCCGTGGGCCACCGCAAGACGGGCGTCCTCATCCTGCCCGGCGAGTCGGAGGAGGAGCGTGAGCACCACCACACCGACCTCGCCATGCAGCGCAGCCTCGGCATCAACGCCGAGGAGCTCGATGCCGAGGGCATCCGCGCGCGCGTGCCCGGGATCGAGGTCGCGGACGACGCCGTGGGCATCTGGCAGGCGGACGGGGGCTACCTCGAGCCGTCGCGCACGATCGAGACCTTCGCGCGCCTGGCGCGGGAGCGGGGCGCCACCACGCGAACCGGCATCACGGGCCCGCGCGTCAAGGTCGAGGACGGGCGCGTGGTGGGCGTCGAGACCGACCAGGGCTCGTTCGAGGCCGAGCACGTCGTCCTGGCCACCGGGGCCTGGACCCGCGTCCTGCTCGGCGAGCTGGGGGTGAAGTGGCCCCTGCGCGTGCTGCGCACCGAGGAGCACTTCCTCGAGATGCCGCCGGTGGACATCAGCGACGAGGACGAGGGCTTCCAGGACCAGGGCGGTGGCGGCCACGAGGCGCGCTTCGTGCCCGATCCGCTCGAGACCCTGCCGGTCGCCCACCCGGTCGTGGTCGACCGCGAGAACTGCTTCCACATCCGCTGCGATCCCCAGGAGGGCCGCAGCCGCGTCGGACGGCTGGGCTTCAAGAAGCTGCCGGAGATCGACGGTCCGCTGGGTCCCGCGGAGCAGGCCAGCGGGGAGTTCTCGGACTGGGCGCGCACCAGGGTCACCAGCCGCCTGCCGTTCTACGGCGAGCTCGAGGACCGCGGCTCGAACGCGTCCCACATCACCGTGACGCCGGACGGCCGCGGGATCGTGGGGGAGGTCCCTGAGGTGAAGGGCCTGTGGGTCGTGACCGGCTTCTCCGGCCTCGACTACACCCTCGCCCCGAGCATCGGCGAGGGCCTGGTGCAGATGATCCTCGGGAAGCCGGTCTCGGCCTTCGACCCGAGCTTCTTCGCGCCCGACCGCTTCGGCGACCAGGGCTGAGCCTGGCTGCCGAGGGCTCGCTCAGGAGTCCTTGGCCAGGTCGGTGATGCGGACGCCGTAGCTGTGGTCGATGGTGACGACCTCGCCGCGGGCGACGACCTTGCCGTTGACCAGCACGTCGGCCGGCTCGTGGGCCTCGCGGTCCAGCGGCAGCAGCGTGCCGGGCTTCATGCGCACCAGCTCGCCGAGGTTCATGCGCGTGCGGCCGATCTGGACGGTCACGCGGACGGGGACGTCGAGGAGGCTCTCGAGGCCCATGGAGGAGCCCTCGCCCAGGCGTGCGGCCTCGGCGGCGACGGCCTCGGTGGCCTGATCGATGGCGGACTCGAGGTCCTGGTTCTGGTTGGTCTCGGGCATGGCGGTCACTCGGTCTCGGGGTGCAGCTCGCGGAACTCCTCGTCCAGGCGCTCCACCTGGACGGCCAGGTGGTCGCCGTGGCGACCCCAGCTGGCGCTGGCGTAGGGGCGGTCCTCGGCGAAGAGCTCGACGGTCGAGCCCTCGGGGACGTCCAGGGGGATCACGTCGCCGACCTCCAGCTCGAGGAGCTGGGAGAGGGGGACGTCGATGGAGCCGAGGCAGGCGCTGACGGCGACCTGCACGCGGTCCAGGTGGTCGGGCAGGGCGGCCGCCGGAGGCTCGACCTCGATGCGCTCCTCGCGCACGCCGGGGAGCAGCACGCGCAGCTGGCTCGGGCCGCCGGGGCCCTCGAAGGCGAGGTCCACCGCGAGGCGCTGACCCTCCTGGTCGGGGGCGGCGATGCCGAGGGTGATCAGCTCGTCGGGGTCCTGGCCGATCTCGCCCGTGGTCGTCTCGAGGCCGAGCGCCAGGGCGCAGCAGCCCGCGACGCGGTCGAGCAGGTCGCTGACGATGCGCCCCTCGCTGCGGGAGAGGCGCGCGCTGGCGTCCGCCTCACCCTCGACGGCGCCGGTGATCACGGCCTCGGCCGTCCGGTGCGCGGCCTCGAGGTCCCAGACGATCCAGCCGGTCTCGGGGCCGCACCGGAAGCCGTGGACCACGAAGGGCACGGGGAGGTCGCGCCCCAGGCAGCAGGCGTCCACCTCGGTGAGGCCGACGAGGGTGAGCTTGTGCTGGCTGCGCAGGGTGCGCGCCAGCTCCGGTACGAGGGCGTCGAGCGCCGTGCGCACGCGACGCCGCAGCTGCTGCAGCGTGTCCGAGGACAGCTGGCGCGGCTGCGAGAAGTTGCGCGGCTCGACCTGCGGGCCGGTCGCCGCGCCGGTCTCGACGAACGCCTCCTGGAGGGCGTCGAGCTCGGGCTCTTCGAGGCTGCTCATGGGCGCTGGTGAGGGGTCCTGGGGGAGGTCGGGCTCACTGGGCGATGTTCTGGGTGAGGAACACCTGACGGACCCGGCCGTGGATGCCCACGGAGATCTCGCCCACGAAGTCGGGCTCGATGGTCGAGACGTCGACGAAGATGCCCTCGCCGGTCTGGTCGGGGACGAAGAGGTCGACCTCGTCGCCGCTGAAGGGGACGGGCTCGCCCTCGTCGAGCTGCAGGGTGCTCCCCACGGCGTCGACCTTCAGGACGTGGTCGTGGAAGCGGCCGCGGAAGGTGGCGCGGCGGTAGGAGTCCCCCGGGCGCAGCCCGCTCTCCTCGTCGCGGTCGAGGTGGGCGAGGGTAGTCCCGATGTGGACCGGGAAGAGGATCGGCTCGACGGTCCGGCGCACGCGCTGGGCGAACAGCTGGCCCTCGGTGCCGCCGTAGACCTCCTCGAGGGACATGCTGCGCAGCAGCATCCCGAGGTCGTTCTGGAGCCAGGACTGGTAGAGCAGGTCCCCGGCGCGCTGGGTCGTGTAGGTCTCGTCGTAGGCGAAGGCCTCGACCGCAGGGGAGGTCTTGAGGAAGCGCGTGAAGTGGTCGTCGGCCACGTTCGAGACGAACTCCTCCTCGAACAGGGGCAGGTAGTAGGGGCCCTTGAAGGGGTGGTCCTGCTCCTTGGAGGGGACGGCCATGAGAGCGAGGCTGGCGCCGACGCCGATCAGGCCGACGACGCCGCCCAAGAGCTTCAGTCCACCACCGGACTTCTTCTCGGGGGCTTCGCTCTGCGGCTCTTCGGGAGTGGTGGCTTCGGACA
>WTJQ01000119.1 GCA_011524785.1 Planctomycetota bacterium
GGAGTGCGGGCCGGGGGGAGCGTGCGGCTAGAGTCAGCGCGCCTGAAGGGGGTGCTGTGAGCGAGCAGAACCAGCAAGCAAACACCGTGGTGATCGGCGCCGGCCCGGCCGGCCTCACGGCGGCCTACGAGCTCGGCAAGCGTGACCACAAAGCGGTCGTCCTCGAGGCCGACGATGTCGTGGGCGGCATTTCTCGCACGGCGCGAGTCGGCGACTGGCGGTTCGACATCGGCGGGCACCGCTTCTTCACCAAGGTGCCCCACGTGCAGCAGGTGTGGGAGGAGCTGATCGGGGACGAGTTCCTCGTGCGTCCTCGCCTCTCACGCATCTTCTACCGCGGGCGGATGTTCGACTACCCGCTCAAGCCGGCCAACGCGATCCTCGGGCTCGGGCCCGTCGAGACGGTGCGCATCGGGCTGAGCTACCTCAAGGCGCAGCTCCTCCCCAGCCGCGAGGAGCGCACCTTCGAGCAGTGGGTCTCGAACCGCTTCGGCCGGCGGCTGTTCGAGATCTTCTTCAAGACCTACACCGAGAAGGTCTGGGGCATGCCGTGCTCGGAGATCAGCGCCGAGTGGGCCGCGCAGCGCATCAAGGACCTCGACCTGAAGGTCGCGATCAAGCAGGCGCTCTTCGGCGGGCTCGGCTCGCGGGGCAAGGTCGTCACCTCGCTCATCGAGGAGTTCCACTACCCGCGCCTCGGGCCCGGGCAGATGTGGGAGCGCTGCGCGGACAAGCTCGGCGCGCGCGGGAGCGAGGTGCGGCTCGGGACGCGCGTCGTCCGCATCGAGCACGATGGCCGCAGGGTCCTGGCCGTCCATACGCGCTCGAAGGCCGGCGACGAGGAGCGGCACGAGGGCGCGTCGTTCCTCTCCTCGATGCCCCTCCAGCAGCTGTTCGAGGTGCTCGACCCCGCGCCCCCCGCGGAGGTGCTCGCCGCGGCTGCCCGGCTGCGCTACCGGGACTTCCTCACGGTCGCGCTGATCGTCGACGAGCCCGAGCTGTTCCCGGACAACTGGATCTACATCCACGAGCCGGACGTCCAGGTCGGACGGATCCAGAACTACAAGAACTGGAGCCCGGACATGGTGCCCGACCCGAGCCGGACTGCCCTGGGGCTCGAGTACTTCGTGCAGGAGGGCGATGCCCTCTGGACCACCCCCGACGACGAGCTGCTCGCGCTCGCCACGCGTGAGGTGGAGCACCTGGGGCTCGTGCCGCGCGGGCGCGTCGTGGACGGGACCGTGCTGCGCATGCCCAAGGCCTATCCGGTCTACGACGCGGTCTACCAGGAGGCGCTGGAGGTGCTCCGGGGCTGGCTCGCGGGCCTGGAGAACCTGGAGTCCGTCGGGCGCAACGGGCAGCACCGCTACAACAACCAGGACCACTCGATGATGACCGGCGCCCACGCCGCCTGGAACCTGGGTGGCGGGGACTTCGACGTGTGGGGCGTGAACGTCGAGCAGGAGTACCACGAGGAGGGCCAGAGCTCGTCCGTGAGTGGGGACCGGGCGGTCCCCTCACGCGTGGCTCCGGTGGGGGCGAAGGGCGATGGCTGACCTGCGGGACCCCGCCGAGGTCGGGCTCCCGCCGCTCACCGTCGTGATCCCTGCCCTTGATGCGCGCCATCAGCTGGAGCGCAGCCTCGCCGCGCTCCTCTCCGACCCCGAGATCGGCGCCTCCCGGGTCGTGCTCGTGGACGACGGGAGCAGGGACGGCACCGCGGCCTGGGCGAGCGCGCTCGGCGTCCGCGTCGTCGAGACCGGGCAGCGACGGAGCGGGCCGGCAGCCGCGCGCAACCTCGGGGTGGAGCACGCAGCTCCGACGGAGTGGCTCGCGTTCGTCGATGCGGACGTCGTGGTGGAGCGGGGCGCCCTGGGGCGACTGGTGCGCGCGGCTCTCGCCGGCGGCTGCGTGGCGGCCTTCGGCTCCTACGACGACCAGCCCGACGATCCCGGATTCACCTCGCTCTACGTCAACCTCCGGCACCACGCTGGCCACCGAGTGGCGACGCTCGACGCCGACACGTTCTGGTCCGGTCTCGGCGTCGTGCGCCGGGACGCCTTCGAGCAGGTGGGCGGCTTCGACCCGCTGCGCTTCCCCGAACCCAGCGTGGAGGACGTGGAGCTGGGGCTGCGGCTGCGGGCGGGAGGGGACAGGATCGCGCGCGTGCCCGAGGCCCAGGCACGCCACCTCAAGCGCTGGACCTTGGCCGAGGCGCTTCGAGTGGACGTGACGCGCCGCGCGCTCCCCTGGTCCCAGCTCATGGTCGAGCACCCCGGCGCCTTCCGCGACCTCAACGTCGCGCTCGGCGAGCGGGTGAAGGCCGTGCTCGCGGCCGTGTTCCTCGGCGCCGCCCTCGCGTCCCCGCTGCCCTGGTCCGGGCGGATCCCCTCGCTGATCGTGGCGGGGAGCACCCTCCTCGTCGCGGCCTGGCTGAGCCGCTCGCTCCTGCGCCTCTGGGCACGGGCGGCGGGCCCGCTGTTCGCCGTCGGCGCCCTGCTCCTCCATCAGCTGCACCTCACCCTGGCGGCCTTCACGTTCGCCTGGGTCCGGCTGACCGCGCCCGCCTGGTCCGCGGCCCGCCGTCAGGCGCGGACGGCGTCCTGAGGGTCCTTGCGCTCGCGCATGACCTTGAGCAGGCCCCCGGAGCCGACCAGCCGCCAAAGGAGTCGCCAGAAGGTCCGGTTCACCGGCCCGCCGATCCCGGGCAGCGCCGTCAGCGGGCGCAGCCACCAGGGCACGTGCTGTGCGAGCAGCCCCTCGTGCTTGGCGAGGACGTGCTCGCCCAGGGCGCGTCGCTTCGCGGGAGCGAGGGAGAGGGCGAGCAGGGAGCCCGGTCGCACGCGGTAGTCCTGGGCGATCTCGGAGAGCTGCTCGAAGCGGGCGCCGGCGGCGCCGGCTCGGATCCAGAACTCCCAGTCCTCCAGCCCACTCATGCCCTCGTCGTAGCCCCCGAGGCGCTCCCACAGGGAGCGTCGCATGAGGGCGCAGGCATCGAGGTTGTTGCCACCGAGGATGGACCCCAAGTCGAACGGGGGGATGCGCACGCGTCGCCGCTGTCCGCCGAAGAGCTGGCGGTCCCCGTAGACCACGTCGCACGCAGGATCGGCGGCCATGTGCGCCACCCCCTCGCGCAGCAGGAGCGGTCGGAGCAGGTTGTCGGCGTCGAGGGGCAGGACGAGCGGGGCTCGCGCGGCACGGAACCCGTGGTTCCGCGCGGAGGAGAGGCCGCCCTGGGGCTTGTGCAGCACCTGGTAGCCGGCGCCCTCGAGCCGCTCGAGCAGGGTCAGGGTCCCGGCGTCGGTCGAGCCGTCGTTCACGATCAGCAGCTCGTCGTCGGCCGTCGCGGTGCGCTCGTAGCTGGCGAGGGCGTCGAGGGCCAGGTCCCCGTCGTCGTGGACCGGCACGAC
>WTJQ01000340.1 GCA_011524785.1 Planctomycetota bacterium
AGATGAACGAGTGCCCGGAGAACCCGGTCACGGTCCCGGGCCGCAAGCGCAAGGAGAGCGAGGGTGACGCGCTCCCGATCGAGTGGATCCACCGGGAGGATCGCTACCGGGAGAAGCTCGCCACGCCGGACGTGACCGTGGCCGACCTCGTGGGCGACGTGGACCCGATCAAGGCCGCGACCCAGCGGCTGACCTTCGCCGACCCCGAGGTCATTCACTTCGGCCTCCTGCCTCGCGCCAACCGCGGGCTGTTCGCGATCAACGAACTGCCCGACCTCCAGGCCCGCATCCAGGTCGCCCTGCTCAACGTGCTGGAGGAGGGGGACATCCAGATCCGCGGCTTCCCCGTGCGGATGCCCCTGGACGTCTTCCTCGTCTTCACCGCGAACCCCGAGGACTACACCAACCGCGGCAGCATCATCACGCCCCTGCGGGACCGGATCGCGTCGCAGGTCCTCACCCACTATCCCAAGACCCTGGAGGACGCGAAGGCCATCACCGACCAGGAGGCCAGCTCCACGCGCGACTCGGGGATCGTGGTCACCGTCCCCGAGCCGGTGCGGGATGCGATCGAGCTCGTCGCGTTCCAGGCGCGGGACTCCGAGTTCGTCGACCAGGCCTCCGGAGTCAGCGCAAGGCTCTCGATCGCCGTCTACGAGAACGCCCTCTCCAACGCGGAGCGCCGCGCGCTGCTGACTGGGGCCGCCACCGCCACGGCCCGCCCCTCGGACGTCTTCGCTGCGGCCTCCGCGGTCAGCGGCAAGGTCGAGCTCGTCTACGACGGCGAGCGGGAGGGCATGGAGGCCATCTCGCGCATGCTGATCGGCCGCGCGCTGCAGAGCGCCTTCGAGCACCACTTCCCGGGCGCCTACGAGGAGGGCTCGGACCAGGAGGGCGCCCCCTACGAGGAGGTCCTCAGCTGGTTCCGCTCGGGCAATCGGCTCGAGCTGCGCGACGCGACAGCGGACGCAGACCACCTGGAGCAGTTGCGCACCGTCACCGGCCTCGAGACCGTCGTCGAGCGACACGCCAGCCCCGGCTGCGACGCCGAGCGCGCTGCTCTGATGGAGCTCGTCCTCGAGGGCCTCCATCAGGGCTCCCTCCTCTCGCGGGACGACCTGGACCAGGGTCGGGTCTACGGCGACATGCTGGCCCAGATGGCCGAGTCCCTGCGCTGACCCCGAGCCCATCGCCGTGCACTTCCGCTACCGCGAGTACGACCCGAGCGACGACAGTCGCCGGCGCATGATCGAGCAGCTCAAGCGGCTCTACAGCGAGCTGCTGCTGCGCGCGGCCGGGGACGCGGAGCAGGCTCTCGAGTGGGTCCAGCAGGTGGCGGATCGCTACGACCTCTGGCCCGAGGGCATGACCCTCGAGGACCTCAAGAAGCTGCTCCAGAAGGATCGAGTGATCCAGACGGCCCCCGACGGGAAGGTCTCGATGTCGGCCGGGGGCGAGCGCGCCCTGCGACAGGAGTCCCTCGAGCGGGTCTTCACGGGCCTCGGCAAGGACGGGGCCGGCGACCACCGAGTCGCGTCCCCCGGCGCGGGCCACGAGCGGCTGCCGGAGACACGCCCCTTCGCCTTCGGCGACTCGGTCGAGATGATCGATCCGGCCGCGAGCGTGCGGAACGCGCTCAAGCGTGGCCTCCCGAGCGACCTCGGCGGGCTCGCGATGGAGGAGGAGGACCTCGAGGTCCACGAGACCGAGCACCTCTCCAGCTGTGCGACCGTCCTCCTGATCGACCTCTCGCACTCGATGATCCTCTATGGCGAGGACCGCATCACGCCCGCCAAGAGGGTCGCCCTCGCCCTCGTCGAGCTGATCCGGACGCGCTACCCCAAGGACAGCCTCAAGGTCGTGGTCTTCGGGGACGAGGCCTGGGAGGTCGGCCTGGACGACATCCCACGCATCCAGGTGGGCCCCTTCCACACGAACACGCGCGCGGGGCTCCAGCTCGCGCGGGACCTGCTGCGGCGCGAGCGCCGGGCGAACCGCCAGATCTTCATGATCACCGACGGCAAGCCCAGCGCCCTGACGGAGCCCGACGGGGAGATCTACAAGAACCCCTTCGGCCTCGACCGCCGGGTGGTCTCGAAGACCATCGACGAGGCCACGATCTGCCGACGCCACGACATCCCGATCACGACCTTCATGCTCACCGACGACCCGACCCTGGTCGGCTTCGTCGAGCAGTTCACCGAGGCGAACAAGGGGCGTGCCTACTTCGCGGGCGGCGAGGAGCTCGGCACGACCCTCTTCGTCGACTACATGAAGAACCGGCGCTCGCGCCGCTGATCGGGGCGCCAACCCGCATCCCTGATCAGCCTTCTTCGAGGGCCTTCAGCCGCCCATCGAGCACGAACGGCCCGAAGGGCACGACCGCCGCGGCGCAGAGCTTCCACCACAGGCCCCCGGGGAGCGGGACGCGTCGGGCCGACCACACGGCGAGCCCGCACAGCGCGACGAAGAGCGCGCCGTGGAGTCCGCCGACCACCGTCACGGCCTGCGGGATCCCCAGGCCGTACTTGAGCGGCATCGCGATGCCGAACAGGACGAGGGTCGAGAGCCCCTCGACGAGGCTGAGGCGCCGGAGGACGCGCAGGAGCTTGGGGTCCGAGAGAGCCATGGTGACGGCCGCAACGACACGGCTCGCCTAGGATGGACCCGCATGGCCCCCCTCCGCCACATCGCGCGCGTGCTCGCCACTCACGCTCTCGTCGTGGCAGGGGTCACCTGGGGCGTTGCGGCCGCCGGGGTCGCGCGGGAGATCGCGCTCCTCGTCGCCCTCAACGCGGTGACCGCGGGCTGGTACCTCGCGGACAAGCTCGCGGCGCGGAGCGCCCGGTCACGGACCCCCGAGGCCGCGCTCCTGCTCATGGCCGCCCTGTTCGGGGGGCTCGGCGCCCTGCTCGCGATCCACCTCGCTCGTCACAAGACCCGCAAGGCCGCCTTCCGATGGGGCGTCCCCGTCCTGCTCGTGGCACAGCTGGCACTGCTCGTCACCTGGGCACCCTGAGCCTGACGCCACCAGACCCAGGACCGGCTCCTCAGAACTGGACCGAGAGCCCGTCGGAGAAGGCCGAGCTGGAGCCGTCCCGGTACCAGAGCTGGAAGTTCCAGGTGGTCCCGGTCGCGATGACCCCGCCCGGCGGGGAGGGCAATTGGATCGGCACGTCGAAGCCGGTCCCGACCGAGGAGGTCCCCGAGAGGTTCTGGAAGGCGCCGCTCGCGTCGAAGCCGCCGACGGAGCGTCGATTGCCGGCAGCCGTGGCATAGCGGCCGAACGGCGCGCCGAGGCACAGACTCCCTCCCGCCACGGGGACGCCAGGATCGACCGCCGTCGCGGAGACCAGGAA
>WTJQ01000386.1 GCA_011524785.1 Planctomycetota bacterium
GAGCAGGCCCGCGCCGCTCGCGAGGTCGCGTCCCTCGCCGAGCAGGGCCTCTCCGGCCGCGGGCTCGACCTCTGCTGCGGCCATGGCCGGCACCTCGTGGCCATGCGGCCCGCTGGGGTCGATGCCCATGGTCTCGATCTCTCGCACGAGCTGCTCGTCCGCAGCCCGGGCCTCGAGGGCGGGGCGACCGTCCAGGGCCGCATCGTGCGCGGCGACCAGCGCGCGCTGCCCTTCGCCTCGGAGAGCCACGACGCGGTCGCGCTGCTCTTCAGCTCCTTCGGCTACCACGACGACGCGGGCGACCTCGGCGTGCTGCGAGAGGTGCGGCGCATCCTGCGGCCCGGCGGCCGCGTGTTCCTCGACCTGATGAACCCCCCGCGCATCCGGACGACCCTGGTTCCGGAGAGCCGCCGCGAGCGGCAGGGGCTCGCGCTCGAGGAGTCCCGCTCTCTCAGTGAGGACGGTCGCCGCGTGCGCAAGCGCGTGACCATGCGGGACCCCGAGGGCGGCGAGCGCTCGTGGATGGAGGACGTGCGCCTCTACGAGCCGGGTGAGCTGGACGCGGCTCTTCGAGCTGCCGGCCTGGCGACCCGCGCGCGCTTCGGGGACTTCGAGGGCGCGGCGTTCGACGCGGCCGCGGCCCGCCAGCTCGTGGTGGCCGAGGCCGTCCAGGGAGCCTGAGCAGGGCTGGGGGGCGCATCGCCGGGTCGTCTTCATGACCTGGGACATGTGGTCGCCGGGTCGGCTCGCCGCCGGTGGGACCGGGGGCGCCTTCGAGCTATCCTCGCGGAAGCACGCAGGGGGCGCCGAAGGCTCGAGAGCCGCTCACGCCCCTGCCGAGTCCCCTCGATCCGCACCCCATGGAACACACCAACGTCGTCTTCTCCGACAAGGCCAAGGAGCTCCAGGCCATCGCCCGCAGGATCGCTGACGAGCACGTCCGACCGCTCGCCGCGAAGTACGACAAGGCGCAGGAGTACAACTACGAGGCGGCGCGGGCCGTCGCGGAGGCAGGACTCTTCCGGACCTTCATCCCCGAGGAGTACGGCGGCCATGGCGCCGGCGTCCTGGCCCTCTCCCTCGTGGCCGAGGAGCTCGCGAAGGCGGACAGCGGCTTCGGCGTGGCCTTCGCGGTCAACGCGCTGGGCTCCTTCCCGATCATCCTCGGGGGGACCGAGGAGCAGAAGAAGCACTGGCTCCCGCAGATCGCCGCTGGCGACAAGTTCGTGGCGTTCTGCCTCTCCGAGAAGTTCGCCGGCTCGGATGCGCAGGGACTGTCGGTGCGTGCCTACGAGGACGGGGACGACTACGTCATCTGCGGCGAGAAGAAGTGGACCACCAACGGCGGCGTCGCGGACGTCTACTCGGTCTTCGCCGTGACCGATCCGGAGTCCAAGTCGCGCCGCATCAGCGCCTTCATCGTCGAGAAGGGCACCCCCGGCTTCGAGGTGAAGAAGGTCGAGGACAAGATGGGCATCCGCTGCGTCCCCGTCGTGGAGACGCACTTCGATCACGTGCGCGTGCCGAAGGCGAACCTCATCGGTGGGCGCGCCGGGCTCGGCTTCCGTCACGCCATGTCGACCCTCGACTACGCCCGCCCGGGCGTGGCCGCTCAGGCCGTGGGAGCCTCCCAGGGGGCCCTCGACCTCGCCAACGTGTACGCCAACCGTCGCAAGCAGTTCGGCGTGCCCATCAGCAACCACCAGATGGTCCAGCAGATGATGGCCGACATGGCGATGAAGACCGAGGCCGCGCGACGCCTCGTCTACACGGCCGCCGCGGGCATCGACGAGTCCGGGCCCTCCGCGCTCAACAGCAAGATGGCCGCGATGGCCAAGTGCTTCGCGACCGACGTGGCGATGGACGTCGCCACGGACGCGGTGCAGGTGTTCGGCGGCTACGGGTTCATGGAGGACTACCCCATCGCCAAGTTCTTCCGCGACGCGAAGATCCTCCAGATCTACGAGGGCACCAACCAGGTGCAGCGCCTGGTGATCGCGCGCCACCTGATCCGGGAGTCCGGCGAGCTGGAGCACCTCCAGCAGTTCATCCCGCACGAGGAGCAGCTGCCGTACTCCGACGAGCCCGTCGGATCGCGGAACCTGTGAGCCCGGGGCCGGCGACCGCCGGTCCGGAACGCCCTGCGAGCCCGCTCGAGTCGAGCCGGGCTCGCAGTTCTATGAGCGCTCTGCAGATCGGGCAGATTGAGGCCCCTGTCGCAGGCAGGGCGGGGCCCAAGTGGCGGGCTTTCTTCTGCCCTGACCGTTCGTTCAGGGGATCTTCTGGCGCTTGGGCAAGGGCCCAACGCGCGCACGGCCCGCGCATCTGCGACATGCTGTCACAGAGACCCCAAGTTTTCGCCAAGTCCTGCCCACCTGAGCGGCCCGCCGGCGAATCAACCCCTGAAGACACCTCTTCCGTCAGCGGTAGGGATTCCCTTCGTGGGGGCCCAGGCGGGGAGGTCCCTCACCGGAACAAGCCCCCTGGGCTTCCAGGGCAGATCAAGACCATGGCGACCCCCCCCCTGCTGACCATCGAGGAGGTCGACGCCAAGCTGGACGGCTGGGCGGACGACCACGAGCGCTTCTCCGGCCGCATCAAGCGGTGGGCCCGGCGCCTGAACCGGGAAGGTCGCTCCCTCGAGCTCTCGGCCCCCGGGGACTGGCGTGACGCGCGCCCCGAGATCCCTGGCGTCGCCACGATCGAGGACCAGCTGCGGGCCGAGATCGACTCGATCACGATCATGGACCGCGAGGAGGAGGCCCGCCACGCGCGCCGCCTCGAGCTCGCTCGCATGCGCCTCGACTTGGCTCTCGAGCAGCACGGTCTCGAGGAGCAGGAGGTCGACGGCCGCATCTGCTACGACCCCCAGACCTTCCGGGACGTGGAGCCCGAGGCCTGCGAGCTGCCCGTCGACCTCTGCGACCGCTGGAAGGAGCTCCACGCGCTCCGGACCGAGCTCGTCGAGCGCAACCTCTACCTCGTCCTCATCAACGTCGAGCGGTACGCGCACCTCGGCGTGCCGCGCCTGGACCTCGTCCAGGAGGGCTCCGCCTCGCTCTTCCGCGCCGTCGACGGCTTCGACTGGCGACGCGGCCTGCTGTTCCGCACCTACGCGGTCCACTGGCTCAACCAGGCCTTCCGGAGCCACCTCTACAACCACGGCCAGACCGTCCGGATCCCCGTCTACCTGCAGAAGGCCATGCGGCACGTGAAGGCCGCCATCGCCCGCATCGGGGACCCGAACGCCTCCGCCGCTCGCATCGCCGAGGTCTCCGGCCTCGGGGTCCACATCGTCGAGAGCGCCCTCGCGGCCTCGCGCTCGACCCTCTCCATGGACGCCAGCGGCAAGGACGACGACGGCCCGGGCCTCGTCGAGGCCCTCGGCTACGAGGACCCCGATGGGCTCTACGACGTCTCCATGGAGGACGTCACCCTGGAGCAGGGCCTGGGCGAGGCCCTGGATCGACTCTCGGACCGCGAGCGCTTCGTGGTCGAGCGCCGCTACGGGCTGGGCTCCTTCCAGGAGCAGACCCTCTCCGAGGTCGCCTCGCAGATGGGCGTGAGCCTGGAGCGCGTGCGGCAGATCCAGATGCGGGCTCTCGGCAAGCTCCGCACGCCCACTCTCCGGAAGGCGATCGATCCCTTCCTGTGACGGTCCCCAGAGGGCCCTCGAGGCCCTGACTGTCCCCAGGACCCGGCCGAGTGCCGGGTCCTGTGCGTTGGTGCCGGCCGTCCTGGCGAGCGGTCGCCACGCCGCCAGCAGCCTGCCCACTGCTCCCGAGGCGTTGGAGGCCTGCGTGGTGACACCCCGTCGCGGGACCGCTTCCCACGGGTGCGTTCGGAGTGTGTCGGGTTGGCGCTGGGACGCCTCCCGCGGCCGATAGCACCTATGATCGAGCCTCGATGAGACCGCCGAGCACGCCGCCCTCGCCAGCCCTCCTGCTCCAGGACGGACAGGATCCCCGGACCCGCGCTGCGGCGGCCCGGGCGCTGGACGCGCGGTCGCTGCGCGCCGTCTTCATGGACCTCGTCGGCCGGCCGCCCCGCCGGGCCGAGGCGCAGGAGTGGCTCGGGCGCGGCCGTGGCGAGCTGCTCGACGACCTGCTCGGGAGCGAGGAGTTCTGGGCCCACTGGTGGCACGAGCAGCTCTACTACTTCCTGCTCATCGACAACTTCCGTCCGCGCACGCGGGCGGCGAAGGAGGTGCCGACGAAGCTCGCGGAGGGGCGCCTCCACTACCGCGACGCCCTCCACCAGGCGGCCCTCACCCCGACCTTCGACCTCCGCAACCCCGGCGCCGACACCTTCGTGACCGTCGTCATGGAGCAGTTCTGCGGGGTCGTGGTCCAGGACCGTGCGAGCGAGCTGGAGATCGGCAAGGTCGCCTACGAGGGGGGCAAGGGCCGCTTCCTGGGGACCACCGCGGAGAACCAGGCCGACGTCATCCGGATCTGCGTCGAGCACCGGGACGCCTCGCGCCACTTCCTCGCGCGCGAGCACCAGCGGCTCCTCCGCCGCGACCTGGAGCGCAAGCAGCTCCGCAAGGACGCAGGCCGCCTCCACCGCGATCCCTGGGCCTACCTCGCTCTCGTCCGCGAGTGGCTGCTGTCGGAGGCCTACGACGAGCGCCTCGCCGCCCTCGTGCCCAAGTCGAACAGCCTGTTCGTGCGCTGCCTCTTCGTGGACCTGCTCGATCGCCTGCCCGAGGACGACGAGCTGGAGCCCATGCGCAACGCCCTGGACGGCCTGGCGGACTCGCGCCCCCTGCGGTCGGTCGTGGTGCGCCTGCTGCTCGAGTCCGGGCGCGCGGCCGTCCCCGCCAAGGCGGCGATCGAGGACCCCACGCGCTGGATCGGCCAGCAGTTCCCGCGCTTCCTGGGCCGTGAGGCCACGCCCGAGGAGCTGCGCGTGTTCGTCACCGCCTTCCACGAGGAGGGCTGCGAGCCCAGCACCATCCTCTACGCGCTCCTGTCGCACTCGGAGTACCAGTCCTACTGACGCCATGCACGCCAACCTCTCCCTCGACCGCCGCGCGCTCCTGCGCGCCTCGACGCTCCTCGGCGCGGGCGCCGCACTTCCCTCCGGGCTGCTGGCGCACTCGCTCGCGCCGCTGCGGCCCGATCGGCGCACCAAGCGCGTGGTCCTGATCGCCTTCGCGGGTGGCGTCCGGACCCGAGAGACCTTCGGGACCCCGGCCAACGTGCCGAGCCTGCGCCAGATGGCCGACGAGGGCGTCCTCTACACGAACGTCGCGACGTCCAACCTCGGCCACTTCGGGGCGACCATGTCGATCTTCACCGGGATCTCGGAGCCGCGCGGCATCCGTGAGAACGCGCGCGGGAACGACCCGACGCTCTTCGAGTACCTCCGCAAGGGGCTCGCCCTCCCCAAGCAGGACGTCTGGGTCACCACCACTGGCGGCGCGCAGCAGGTGAACTACTCCTACAGCCTGCACCCCGAGTACGGCGTGAAGTACGGCGCGAACATCCTCGACGGCGACGGGATCTTCAACAAGGAGTTCAAGGACCTGCTCAACGACTGGGGCATGCCACAGCCCGTGGAGGCGCGCGAGCGTGCGCTCCTCGATCGCCTGCGGCGCGGCGTGGGCGGCGGGGAGGACGCGGCCCGCGAGGCGGAGCAGCTCGCGCGCGTCGAGGACTACATCCTCGGCGAGCTCAGTCGTGGCACCACCGACATCTCCGGCGCGGCCGCCGGGGACCGCAAGGCGCTGCGGCTCGCTCGCAACCTGCTCAGCCTCTTCAAGCCGCGCATGCTTGGCGTCGTGCTCCAGAACGCGGACGTGGCCCACGGCAGCTTCAACGCCTACAGCGAGGTCGTGCGCCAGAACGACGCGGCGATCGGCGAGCTGATGACCGCCATCCGCGAGGACGAGGAGCTGCGTGACTCGACCGCGGTCCTGGTGGTCCCCGAGTTCGGGCGCGACCGCGACCTGAACAGCCGCCGGGGTCTCGACCACGGGGACGGCTCGGACGACCTGCGGCGCGTCAGCTGCGTCGCCTGGGGCCCGGACTTCAAGAGCGGCGTCGAGAGCGGCCGCGACCAGCGCGTCATCGACGTGGTCGGCACCGTCTGCGACGTCTTCGGGACCGAGGCCCCGCTCGCCAAGGGCGGTCGTCTCCAGGGTCTCTACGCCTGACCCCCTCCATGCACCGGATCTCGTCGCGCATGCGCTGGCTCGCGCTGGCCGTGGGGCTCGCCCTCACGGGGCTGGTCGAGCGCGTGCCGGCTGCTGGGCCCGGCACCCGCGGCGTCCTCGTGGGAGCGCACTTGGCGAGCGGCACGTCCGTGATGGGGACCGCCTACCAGGACGGCGGCGTGGGGCAGGACCCCCCCGCGATCGCGACCCAGCCCGCCCCTGAGGGGGAGGGCTCGAACGGCTGCCTCGCGTGCCACGTGGGGATCGAGGACATGCACCCGTGGCAGGAGCTCTCCTGCGTCGACTGCCACGGGGGGGACGCCAGCGCCAAGGACAAGCTCAGCGCGCACGTGCCCGAGCCGGAGCTCGACGACGACGAGCGGGTCCTCCCCATGGACCGCGACCTCACCTGGCTCCGGTTCCGCAACCCCTCCGACCTCCGCGTGGTCGACGTGACCTGCGGCACCTGCCACGCCGACCTCTGCAGCGACCTCTTCCTCAGCCTGCACGGCACCACGGCGGGTCACCTCTCCGACGGCTTCTACGAGATGGGCCTGACGAAGGAGAAGGGCTCGCTCTACGGGGTCTTCCCCGTCCCTGGTCACCTCACGGACGAGGGCGAGGTCGACCGCCTCGTCCAGCCGCCGGCGTTCACGACCGCCGACGACGAGAACGAACTGGCCTCGCACTTCCCAGACCTCATCCGCAAGGAGTGCATGCAGTGCCACCTGTGGTCCGAGGGGCGCGCGGTCCGCGGGCGCCTCGGCTTCGACGGGGACTACCGGGGTGACGGCTGCGCCGCGTGCCACGTGCCCTACGCCGTGAACGGCCTCTCCGACTCCGCCGATCGCACCGCGAACCGGACCGAGCCGGGGCACCCGCGTCGCCATGCCATGACGGCGGCGCCCGCGACCGAGACCTGCGTGACCTGCCACTACGGGGACGCCTCGATCGGCCTGCACTTCCGGGGGCTCAGCCAGCTGCCTCCCGGTGCTCCCGGCGGCCCGGAGATCGAGGGCACGACCGAGAGCCCCCTCAACCGCGTCTTCTACCTCGAGGACAACGAGCTCGCGCCGCCCGACGTGCACCACGAGCTCGGCATGCACTGCATCGACTGCCACGGGGTCGGGGACGTGATGGGGGACGGCGCGCTCCACGGCCAGATGGAGCACGCGGTGTCGATCAGCTGCGAGGCGTGCCACGGCGACTTCGAGGAGCGCGCGAGCCTCGTCACCGAGCGCGGGGAGCCGCTCGAGCACATGTGGAAGGAGGGCGCCGAGGTCTTCCTGCGCTCGAAGGTCACCGGGGAGGTCCACCGCGTGAAGCAGGTCGTCGACGTGCTCGACGAGGGCCACCGCGACCACTCGCCGGACGCGACGCGCGCGATGACGGGCGACCACGCCCAGCTCGAGTGCTACGCCTGCCACGCGGGCTGGAACATCAACTTCCTCGGCTTCCACTTCTACCGGAACGAGGCCCTCACGCAGCTCGACCTGCTGAGCGGACGCCGCACGCCGGGGCGGGTGACCACCCAGGAGAAGGTCTTCACGACCTGGAAGTCCTTCTACGCGGGCCTCAACGAGAACGGCCGCGTCGCGCCCTACATGACCGGCTTCTCGACCATGGGGACCGTGGACGATGCCGATGGCAACCGCCTGCTGGACCAGGCGATGCCGGTCACGCGCTCCGGGCGCTCGGGGATGAGCATGGTCCACCACCAGATGCACACCACGCGTCCCACGGCGCGCAGCTGCGTGGAGTGCCACCGGACCAGTGGCACGTGGGGCATGGGGACCTCGAACTTCCGCCTGGGGCGTCAGGTCGCCTACGTCGCCGACCGACGCGGCATCGAGGCCGTGGCGCTGAACCGGCAGGCCCTCACGGCCTCCGTCCCGCTGGCGAAGTTCGTGCTCCCGGACGTCATCGACCTCGAGCTCGCCTGCGATCCGCTGCAGGGGCACGGCACGCACCTGTTCGTGACGGAGGGCGGGCGCGGCGTCCACGTGCTGGACGTGTCCGACCCGTCCCACATGCGGCGCGTCGCCTTCCTCTCGACCCTCTCCCCGCGTGGCATGGCGCTCTCCGGCGATCACCTGCTGGTGGCGGACGGCGTGGGGGGCCTGCGGGTCCTCGACGTGAGCGAGCCGGCGAAGCTGGAGCAGGTCGGCCACCTGCCGCTGTTCGACGCCCACGAGGTGGAGGTGCGCTGGCCGTACGCCTACGTGGCCGACGGCGTCGGTGGACTGGCCATCGTGGACGTGCGCGAGCCCATCGCACCGCGTCTGGTGGGGGCCGTGAGCTGGCCCGGGGGCCGCGACGAGGTCGAGGCCATCGACCTCGACCTGCTCTTCCAGTACAGCCGCCCCGAGACCGTCGCCGGGACCATCCCAGCGCCCTTCCGGAGCGACGCGAGCCACCTGTGCGCGGTGCTCGATCGGACGCGGGGCCCGATCCTGATCGACGTGACCGAGCCCAGCCGACCGACGGTCGTCTACCCGCGCCGCAGCGGGGAGCGCTCCCGTGCGGTCCAGGACGGCCTCAGCTACCGCGGCCTCGCGCTGCGCAGCAAGGTGGACCTCGCCACGCCCCAGGGCGGCGAGCGCACCTGGGAGCGCGACTGCCTCTACGTGGCGGTCGAGCGCACCCAGGGCAACGGCGACCAGCGGACGCGGGTGCTCGCCTTCGACGTGAGCAACCCGGCGCGGCCCGAGCGCCTCGGCGACGTGGAGAGCGGGGACGCCTCCGAGATGCTCGCGCACGTCTCGCTCTACAACCAGCCCTTCCTCCAGCCGCTGGCCCTGGTGCCAGGGGACGAGGGGGTCTTCGTGACCGACCTCACGGTCAGCGCCGAGCCCAACCCGCTGGGGGTCCTGCCCGGCCTGCGCGACACGTACGCGATCTGCGTCGAGGAGTTCCCGCTGGACGCGATGGTCTCGCCCACCGGCGAGCAGCTGAAGGACGTCAGCCATCCCGGTTCGCGCTGGCTCTACCCGCGTGAGATCGCCCGGCTCCTCGACGTGCCCGGCAGCGTGCTGGGGACGATCGACGCCGACGAGGCCGCGCCGCCCATCCCCGGCGCCTCGGCGCGGGCCTTCTTCCAGCGCCTCGACCGCGATCGCAGCGGGCTCCTCACCGGGGACGAGCTCCGCCGAGCGGGGCCGGGCCTGGACAAGAACGAGGACGGCCGCGTGACCCTCGCCGAGCTGGCGGAGACGGGGGCGGTCTTCAGCACGGGCGAGTCCCGTACGGACGAGGCGCCCGCGGGCTTCGGCAGCCCGCGCACGGAGCCCGACGGGGACCTGGCGCGCCTGTTCGATGGCGTCGACCCACTCGCCTTCGATCGTGACGAGGACCGGCGCCTGGACCGCAAGGAGCTGGCGCGGGCCCTGTTCGCGGCCCTCGACCTGGATGGCGACAAGCGCCTCGATCGGCACGAGCTCTCGCGCCACCCCGGGCGCGCGCGCCAGATCCGCTACGGTGACGAGGGCGCCATGGCCGAGTTCGGCGCGCGGGACCTCAACCGGGGCGGCACCATCAGCGCCCGCGAGCTGCGCGTGCGCGACGCGGAGTGGGAGGCCCTCGACCGCAACCAGGACGGCTTCGTCCAGCTGGAGCCGGACCCGACCGCCGGCGATCGCTCGGGCCAGGCCGCGCGCCCGGACCCCGAGTGGCCGACCCGGCGTCCGCGGGCCCTGCCCCTGCCGCCCGACCTCACGGAGGAGCGCCTCCTGACCCTGGACGGGAACGGGGACCGGACCCTGACCAAGCGCGAGCTCCGCCAGCGCCCGGACCTGTTCGAGGTGCTCGACCTCAACCGCGACGGCGTGGTCGAGGAGGGCGAGTGGACCCGCATCCTGAACCAGGTGCAGGGCGCGGGCGTGCGGCTGCTGGCGGACGGCTTCGAGGCGCGCTGGGACCTCGACGGGGACGGCCGCGTCGAGGACGACGAGCTGCCCGAGGCGGGCCGCATCCCTCTCGCTCGGCGCTAGGAGCGGGCAGCCTGTGCGATCCGGTCGCGGGGGCGCCGCTCGGGACCTCTCCGGGGCCCCCGCACGGGCACCCCCGGGACGGCCCCTTTGGTACCCTGCGGCGCTTCCCGGCATCGCCCATGGACCCGATGAACGCCACTCCCACTGCCCAGGACCCGGTCACCCCGGATCCCGCGACGGGCAGGAAGCCGGAGTGGCTGAAGGTGCCGCTGCCCGGAGGGGAGGGGTACACCCGCCTCAAGGGGCTGGTGAAGGGGCTCGGCCTCCACACCGTCTGCGAGGAGGCGCGCTGCCCCAACATCGGCGAGTGCTGGCGCGGCGACCACGCGACCATGACGCTCATGGTGCTCGGCGACGAGTGCACCCGGCGCTGCCGCTTCTGCGCGGTCAAGACGGTCCAACAGGCCGCGCCGCCCGACCCCGACGAGCCGGCCCACGTCGGCCAGGCCGTGGCGTCGCTCGACCTCGAGTACGTCGTGATCACGAGCGTCGATCGCGACGACCTGGCGGACGGGGGAGCCGGCCACTACGCCGAGTGCGTGCGGCAGATCCGAACCCAGGCCCCGCGCACGATCGTGGAGACCCTGATCCCCGACTACACCGGGGCGCCGCTGGCGTCGCTGATGGACGCGCGTCCCGATGTGCTCGCTCACAACGTGGAGGTCGTCCCGCGCCTGCAGCGCCGGGTCCGGGACCCGCGCTGCTCGTTCGAGCGCTCGCTCGAGACCCTGCGCGGTGCCAAGCAGGCCTGGCCCGGGACCTTCACCAAGTCCTCCCTGATGCTCGGGCTCGGGGAGTCGCACGACGAGGTCGTCACCTCGATGGAGCTCCTGCGCACCGCGGACGTCGACTTCCTGACCCTGGGGCAGTACCTGCGGCCCACGCCCCAGCACGCCCCCGTGCGCGAGTACGTGACGCCCGAGCGCTTCGATGCGCTGGACCGCCTCGGGCGGGAGCTCGGGTTCAAGCAGGTCTCCTCCGGGCCGCTCGTGCGGTCGAGCTACAAGGCGGGTGAGCTGCAGGCGGCCCACCTGGTTCGAGA
This sequence comes from Planctomycetota bacterium, assembly GCA_011524785.1. Lineage (GTDB taxonomy): Bacteria > Planctomycetota > UBA1135 > UBA1135. The sequence continues at coordinate 11,192 of WTJQ01000386.1, forward strand.
GCGGCGTCGCGCGGAGGCGGCCGCCGGCCGTGGCAACGGGGAGGCTCGCTGACCGGGAGTTCCCCGGCGAGGTGTGATCGCATGACCGAGATGATGACCCTGATCACCGAGGACGGCAGCGCGCCGGCGTACACCGGCGGGCTGAGCGACGAGGCGCTCGTCCACTGCTACCGGACGATGCTGCTCGTGCGGGCCTTCGACGACATCTGCATGAAGCTGCAGCGCTCGGGCCGCATCGGCTTCTCCGTGCCCAACAAGGGGGTCGAGGCCACGCAGGTGGGCGCCGCCAGCGCTCTGCGCTCGAGCGACATCTTCTTCCCGAGCTACCGGGACTTCGGCATGGCGCTGTACCACGGCGTCCGCCCGGCCGCGATGATGAACAACATGTTCGGGAACGCCGGCGACTCGGCGAAGGGCCGCCAGATGCCGGTCCACTTCTCGTTCGTCGATCCCATCCGCTACTTCTCGATCAGCTCGCCGATCGGGACGCACCTCCCCCAGGCCGTGGGCGCGGCCTACGCCAGCAGCCTGCGCGGCGAGGACGACGTGACCCTCGTGAGCTTCGGCGACGGCGGCACCTCGAGCCTGGGCTTCCACAGCGGGCTCAACTTCGCGGGCGTGTGGAAGGCCCCGGTGGTCTTCCTCTGCCAGAACAACGGCTGGGCCATCTCGTGCCCCTCCGAGGGCCAGACCGCCTCCGACGGCTACGCCATCAAGGCCAAGGCCTACGGCATGCCGGGCGTGACGGTCGACGGCAACGACGTCCTCGCCGTCCACCAGGCCGTCTCCGAGGCGGCGGCGCGCGCCCGCGCCGGGGAGGGCCCGACGCTGATCGAGGCGCACACCTACCGGATGGGCGGACACTCGACCTCCGACGATCCCACCAAGTACGTGCCGGCCGAGGAGCTCGCCGCGTGGGGCGAGAAGGACCCGGTCGCGCGCCTGCGCCGCCACCTGGCCCACCGTGGCCTCTGGACCGAGGACGTCGAGGCACGCCTCGTCCAGGAGTGCGCGGACGAGGTCACCGAGGCCGTCCGCGAGGCCGAGGCCCAGCCGGCCCCGGCCCTCGAGACCGTCTTCAGCGACGTGTACGAGGACCTCCCCGACCACCTGCGTCGCCAGGGCGAGCAGGCCTTCGATCTTGCCAGCCGCAAGGGCGATGCCGCCGCAGGCGACGGCGCCTTCCCCCTCTGATCCCGAGACCCGCGACACCCATGGCGACCCTCACCCTGCTCCAAGCCGTCAACGACGCCCTGCGCACCAAGATGGCGCAGGACGACAGCGTGCTCGTGTTCGGCGAGGACGTCGGCCCGAAGGGCGGCGTCTTCCTCGCGACCGAGGGCCTCACCGCCGAGTTCGGCGCGCAGCGCTGCTTCGACACCCCGCTCTCCGAGGACGGGATCATCGGGGCTGCGATCGGGATGGCGGCCAACGGCCTCCGCCCGGTCTGCGAGATCCAGTTCCAGGACTTCATCTTCCCGGCCTTCGACCAGATCGTCAGCGAGGCCGCCAAGCTGCGCTATCGCTCCGGCGGCCAGTACACCGCGCCGATGGTGATCCGGACGCCCTACGGCGGCGGCATCCGTGGCGGCCTCTACCACAGCCAGTCCGGAGAGGCCTACTTCGCGCACACTGCCGGCCTCAAGGTGGTCATCCCCTCGACGCCCCACGACGCCAAGGGCCTGCTGATCGCCGCGATCGAGGACCCCGACCCGGTCCTCTTCATGGAGCCCAAGGCGCTCTACCGCTCCGTCAAAGGAGAGGTCCCGGAGGGGCACTACACGGTCGACCTCTCGACCACCCGGACGGTGCGCGAGGGCAAGGACGTGACGGTCTTCTGCTACGGCGCGATGGTGCCCGTCTGCGAGAAGGCGGCCCAGACGGCCGCCGAGCAGGGCGTCGAGGTCCACGTGGTCGACCTGCGCACCCTCCTGCCGCTGGACGAGGAGGCCGTCCTCGACGCCGCCCGCCGGACCGGGCGCGTCGTGGTCGTGCACGAGGCGCCGCGCTTCTGCGGCTTCGGAGCCGAGATCAGCGCGCTCATCGCCGAGCACGCCATCGAGTACATGGAGGCCCCGGTGCGCCGCGTCACCGGGTTCGACACGCCCTTCCCCAACACCCTCGAACACCACTACATGCCCGACGAGCGCCGCGTCCTCGATGCCATCGAGGCCACGGCGTCCTTCTGAGCACCCACCAGGTCCCTGCAATGATCGAGTTCAAGCTGCCGGACATCGGCGAAGGCGTCGCCGAGGGCGAAATCGTGAAGTGGCTCGTCGCCGAGGGCGACGCGGTCCAGGAGCATCAGTCCGTGGTCGAGGTCATGACCGACAAGGCCACGGTCGAGGTGCCCGCGCCTGCCGCGGGGACCGTGGTCAAGCTCCTCGCTGGGGAGGGCGACACGATCCCCGTCGGGGACGTGATCTTCCA
>WTJQ01000145.1 GCA_011524785.1 Planctomycetota bacterium
ATGAATACGAGTATGAACGGGGTCGATCGATCGGCGGGCGGCGACGCGGGGGCGATCCACGGCCGACTCCGGGGCCGCCGGCTGAAGCGGGGCCGATCCTCCGGAGAAATCGCGCAGCTCGCCGCTGGCCAAGAGGAAGGCCCCTCACCGCTGCGCGGTGAGGGGCCTGGGATCCGCGAGGGGGCAGCGGATGTTCGGGACGACGCGGTCAGTCCTGCGCGTCGTGGTAGGGCTCGGCCTCGTGCTCCTGCTCCTGGGGCTCGCCCACGTTGGTGTGGGGCATGCGGGTCAGGTCGACCCAGACGAGCGAGCGGGTCTCGGGGAAGAGCAGGAGGACCCAGGGCGTGTCGTGGAGGACCACGCGCCCGGCACCCGGCTCGGGGACGTCGAGATCGAAGGGATCGGGGAAGGGAGTCATGGGAGCGCCTCGCCGGCGAGTCCATCCATCGGCCGCCAGTTCGCCGGCTTGCCCGTGTTCCGTCCGGATTTGTGGGGCCCCAGGAGGCCGCTCGAAAGCCTTGGGAAAGTCGTCCAGACGGCCCGCGTGCAGGACGAATGAGGCCCGCCTGGGCAGAGATGGGGCTTCCTGAGCGGGGACCTGCGGCCCTCTCTGGAGGTGGCGCGTCGCACGGTCGCGTCGGGCGCGGGTTCGTCGGCGACTGGCGCTGGCTCTGGCGGGCCCTGCGGGGCACTTCGGGCGCCCCCTCGGGTCGTGGAGGCGCGGCAGTAGACTGGCTTCGGCGCGATCCCCAGAGCGCCTTCCCCCATGAGCCAGCGCATCGAGAACGTCCTCCAGGAGGACCGTCGCTTCCCCCCGTCCGAGGAGTTCCGCGCCGCCGCCCGGGTCGGCTCCGAGGAGGAGTACCGGCGCCTCCACCAGCGCTCGGTGGAGGACCCCGAGGGCTTCTGGGCCGAGGTGGCCCGAGAGCTGCCCTGGATCCAGCCCTTCGAGACGGTGCTGGACTGGAGCGAGGCTCCGCGTGCGCGGTGGTTCCCCGACGGGAAGCTGAACGCCTCCGCCGTGTGCCTGGACCAGCACGCCGACGGGGAGCGTGCGGGCAAGATCGCGATCCACTGGGAGGGGGAGCCCGGGGACACCCGCTCCTTCACCTATCGGGAGCTGCGGGACGAGGTGGCGCGCTTCGCCAACGTGCTGAAGGCCCGCGGGATCGGCAAGGGGGACCGGGTGGCCATCTACATGCCCATGATCCCCGAGCTCGCCATGGCCGTCCTGGCCTGCGCCCGCATCGGCGCGATCCACTCCGTGGTGTTCGGCGGGTTCAGCGCCCAGGCCCTGCGGGATCGGATCGAGGACGGGGACTGCTGCGCGGTGATCTGCGCGGACGGAGGCTGGCGCCGGGGCAAGGTCCTGCCCCTCAAGCCCGAGGTCGATGCGGCCTGCGAGGGGATCGCGAGCGTGCACACGGTCCTGACCGTGCGCCGCACCGAGAACGAGGTGGGCTGGACGGAGGGCCGCGACGTCTGGCTCCACGAGGCCCTCGAGGGCGTCACGGCCGACTGCCCGCCGGAGCCCATGGGGGCGGAGGACACCCTCTTCCTGCTCTACACCTCCGGCTCCACCGGCAAGCCCAAGGGGATCATGCACACCACCGGCGGCTACATGGTGGGTGCCTACCTCTCGACGCGAATGGTCTTCGACCTGCGCGAGGACGACGTCTACTGGTGCACCGCGGACGTGGGGTGGATCACGGGCCACAGCTACATCGTCTACGGCCCGCTGGCGAACGGCGCGACCCAGGTCATGTACGAGGGCGCGCCCAACGCGCCCGCAGAGGATCGCTTCTGGGACCTGTGCGAGCGCTACGGCGTGACGGTCTTCTACACGGCCCCGACGGCGATCCGCGCCTTCATGAAGTGGGGCGACGAGCACGTCGAGAAGCACGACCTCTCGAAGCTGCGCCTGCTCGGCACCGTGGGCGAGCCCATCAACCCCGAGGCCTGGACCTGGTACCGCCGCGTGGTCGGCGGCGACCGCTGCCCGATCGTGGACACCTGGTGGCAGACCGAGACCGGCGGGATCATGATCACGCCGCTGCCCGGCTGCACCGACACCAAGCCCGGCTCGGCCACCCGGCCGTTCTTCGGCGTGGACGCGGCCATCCTCGACGAGGAGGGCAACGAGCTCGGCGCCAACGAGGGGGGCTTCCTCGCGATCCGCAAGCCCTGGCCCTCGATGCTGCGCGGCATCTGGGGGGACGAGCAGCGCTTCAAGGACACCTACTGGTCGAAGTGGACCGACGGCTGGACCTACTTCCCGGGCGACGGCGCCCGGCGCGACGAGGACGGGTTCTACTGGATCCTCGGCCGCGTGGACGACGTCATCAACGTGAGCGGTCACCGCCTCTCGACGATGGAGATCGAGAGCTCGCTGGTGGCCCACGACGCCGTGGTCGAGGCCGCCGTTGTGGGGCGCCCGGACGACCTGACCGGCGAGGCCATCGTGGCCTTCGTCACGACCGGAGGCGGAGTGGAGCCGGGCGACGCGCTGCGGCAGGGCCTGCTCGAGCACGTGGCCACCGAGATCGGCAAGCTGGCCCGCCCCGCGGAGATCCGCTTCACGGACGTGCTGCCCAAGACTCGTTCGGGCAAGATCATGAGGCGCCTGCTGCGGGACATCGCCGCCGGGCGCGAGTCCAGCCAGGACATGTCGACCATCGAGGACGCCGGGGTGCTGGAGCGCCTCCGCAAGGGAGAGTGATCATGACGACGACCCTGCACCTTCTGCTGCTCACCCTCGCGCCGCACGCGGGGGAGGACCTCGGCGCGGCCGCCGTTCACCTGCCCCTCGGCGAGCGGCTGATCGGCGAGCGCCAGTGCAACGCGTGCCACGCGGCCGACGAGGCCGCCCTGGCGATGCTCGTGCCGAAGCTCGCTCCGACCCTGGACGGCGTGGGCGCCCGCGTGGCGCCCGGCTGGGTCGAGGCCTTCCTGCTCGATCCCCACGCCGAGCGCCCCGGGACGACCATGCCCGACCAGCTGGCCTCCCTGCCCGAGGCCGAGCGGGGCACCGCCGCGCGCGAGCTCGCCCACTTCCTCGCCCAGGTCGACGGGCCTTTCCACGGCGAGGCGCGGGGCACCAGCTGGGGCGAGCTCGAGCGGGGCCGTCGACTCTTCCACTCCTCCGGCTGCGTGGCCTGCCATGCTCCCCAGGAGGAGCCCTGGGAGCTCGAGCTCTCCCTCCAGGAGGCCGAGGCCCAGCGCGCGGAGGAGTCCGGGGACGAGGAGCCCCTGCCGTTCGAGGGCGTCATCCCCGACGGGACCCTGAAGCCGCGGGACCTGCCCCTCGACCACCTGGCGGCCAAGACCGAGCGCGACGCCCTGGCAGCCTTCCTGCTGGACCCGCTCGCGGTGCGGCCCTCGGGGCACATGCCGAACATGGAGCTCGCGGACGACGAGGCGCAGGCGATCGCCTCGTACCTGCTGCGGGCGCAGCTCGTGACCGAGCCGGCCCCGACCGCCGGCCTGCGCGTCGATGTCCTGCATGGGGGCTTCGCGGGCCGCGAGGACCTCAACGGCATCGAGGCGGCGGAGCAGACGATCTCGGCGCAGGTCGACCTGTCCGCGACCAGCCGCCGCGAGGCCGTGGGCCTGCGCTTCACCGGCTCCATCGAGGTCCCCGCGGACGGGGACTGGACCTTCTGGACCGCGAGCGACGACGGCTCCTGGCTCTGGATCGACGGGGAGCGCATCGTCGACAACGGGGGGACGCACCCGACCCGCGAGCGAGAGGGCACCGTCCAGCTGACCGCCGGCAAGCACGCCTTCGAGGTGCACTTCTACGAGCAGGGCGGCGGCGAGTCCCTCAAGGCCGAGTGGAGGGGACCTGGCGTCGAGCGGCAGGTGATCCCCGCGGAGGTCTTCAGTCACCAGGGGCTCGGCCTGCAGGGTCCGCCCACCATGGAGCCGGATCCGGAGACCGCCCAGCGCGGGGCTCGCCGGTTCCAGGCGCTGGGCTGCATGGTCTGCCACCGACTGGACCCGCGCATGCCGCTGCTGCCCGGGACCAAGGGGAACGCGACCCTGGCGGAGCTGGCCTCGAATGCCGGCGGCAGCGGCTGCATCACCCCGGCCGACGGGCAGCGGCCGCGCTGGCCCCTCGAGCCCGCCCAGCTCGAGGCGGTGCGCGCGAGCCTCGCGACCCTTGCCCAGCCAGCCCCCGAGCTGAGCGCCGGGGAGGCGTCGGCCCGCCACCTCGAGCGGATGGGCTGCGCCTACTGCCACCGTCGCGACGGCGCGGGTGGCGTGCACCCCCTGAACCGGGACTACTACCTGGCGGCCGAGGGCGCGGACCTCGGGGACGAGGGGCGCATCCCGCCGCACCTCGACGGCGTCGGCTCCAAGCTGCGCCAAGAGGCCATCACCGCCGCGCTCGTGGAGGGGGCGCGCGTGCGCCCCTACATGACCGCACGCATGCCGCAGTTCGGCGACGAGAACGTCGGCTGGATGGCGGGGGCCTTCCACGAGGCCGACCCCGAGCTGACCTGGGAGCGCACCCTCGCGGATGGCGCTCACCTGATGCAGGGGCTGCGCCTGATCGGGACGGAGGGCGGCCTGGGCTGCATCCAGTGCCACGACTTCGCCGGGACCCCGTCGCTCGGGATCCGCGCGGTCGACCTCTCCACGGTCGCGCGGCGCATTCGCCCGGGGTGGTTCCACCAGCTCCTGAAGAGCCCGGGCTCGGTGAACATGAACACGCGCATGGCGGAGCTCTGGACCGACGGGCGCTCGCCGGTCACCGCGCTCTACGAGGGCGACCCGGAGCCGCAGATCGAGGCGATCTGGCAGGTGCTGCAGCTCGGTGAGGGCATGCCACCGCCGCCGGGCCTCAACTCACCCGAGGCCGCCTTCGAGCTGTCGCCCATCAACGAGGTGATCACCTGCGGCGTGTTCTGGGGCGGGCTGAGCCCGCGGACCCTCGCAGTCGGCTTCCCCGAGCTCGTCCACTACGCCTACGACATGCAGGAGAGCCGCCTCGGCGCCCTGTGGAAGGGGCGCTTCTTCAACGCGCGCGGCACCTGGCAGGGACGCGCGGGGTCGCTCGAGGGCCCCGCCGGGAGCCAGGTCGTGAGCCTGCCGGAGGGCATGCTGCTGGCCCGCCTGCCGGACGCTTCGGCGGCCTGGCCCGCCGCCACCGGGCGCGAGGCCGGGGTCCGCGCGCGCGGCCGGCGTCAGGCGCTCGGGGAGGCCCCCGAGTTCCACTCCTCGCTGGGGGAGCTCGACATCCACGAGACGCTCACGCCCATCGCGCGGGACGGCCGCACCGGGTTCCTGCGCGAGATCGCGCTGAGCTCGAAGGACGCCACTGCGGTCGAGGACGTGGTCGCACGCCTCCTGACCGGCGAGCAGGCCGTGCAGGTCGCCGAAGGCCACTACCGGGTCCAGCAGGGGGAGCGTGAGGTCCACCTCGTCCTCGTACCCACCTCCGATGCCCGCGGCCCGGCCGTGGGCCTCGAGCAGGGCGAGGTCCGCCTGCCCGTCCAGTTCTCCTCCGAGCCGGTCTTCGGCGGCGGAGAGGTCCACTTCGCAACCCTGGCCGTGGAGGTCACCTGGTGATGCTGCTCCCCCTGTTGCTCGCTGCGGCTGCGCCGCTCGCGCAGTCACCTGACGGCGCCGAGTGGGCGCTCCAGACCCTGCCCCTCCCCGAGGGGGGCGTGATCGAGGTCAGTGCCCTGACCATGTGGCGCGAGGACGTGGTCCTGCTGGCTACCCGGCGGGGCGAGGTCTGGTCCGTGTCAGGCGTGTTCGACGAGGACCCGATGGACTGCACCTGGCGCAAGCTCATGGAGGGCCTCCAGGAGCCCCTGGGCGTGCTGGTCGAGGACGACCGGAGCGTCCTGATGGTGCAGCGCGGGGAGCTCAGCCGCCTCATCGACGAGGACGGCGACGGGGCCTTCGACCTGGTCGAGACCGTGTGCGACGACTGGTACGTCGGCGGCAACTACCACGAGTACAACTTCGGGCCGGTGCGCGGCGGGGACGGGGACCTCTGGCTCACCACGAACCGCGCCTTCGGCGGCCAGCCCTTCGGGGCGCCCAAGTGGCGCGGGTTCGCCCTGCGCATCGACGCCGAGGGCAACATGCACCCCGAGTGCTCCGGGCTGCGCTCGCCGGCCGGGGTGAACGCCGCGCCCTGGGGCGACCTCTTCTACACCGACAACCAGGGTGAGTGGTGCGGGGCCAGCAAGCTGAGCCACCTCGTGCCGGGCTCCTTCCACGGCCACCCGTTCGGCATCGAGTCCTGCAACGACGAGCTGTGGCCCTACCCGCACCCTGGCCAGCCGCCGAACCGGGTGCTGATGCCGAAGGTCGCGGAGGACCTGCCGCACTTCCAGCTCCCCGCGGTGTGGTTCCCCTACGACGAGATGGGCCGCTCCCCGGCCGGCTTCGTCTGGGACCAGACCGGCGGACGCTTCGGCCCCTACGAGGGGCAGGTGTTCGTGGTCGACCAGTTCGCGGCCGAGGTGCTGCGCGTCTGCCTCGAGGAGGTCGACGGACACTGGCAGGGCGCCTGCATCCCCTTCCGGAAGGGCCTCTCGTGCGGCGCGATCCGCTGCTGCTGGGGGCCCGACGGCTCCCTGCTCATCGGGGAGACCGACCGCGGGTGGGCCAGCAAGGGCAGCGAGACCTTCGGGCTCGAGCGCCTGTCCTGGACCGGCGAGAACCCGTTCGAGATCCACACGGTGAGCGCCCGCCCGGACGGGTTCCATCTGTCGTTCACGCAGGAGCTGGCCCCCGGCGCGGGGGAGGACCCCGCGGCCTGGTCGGTGGAGAGCTACACCTACATGCTGCACTCCGACTACGGGAGTCCCGAGGTCGACCGGGCGACCCTCGCCGTGACCGGCGTGGAGCGCGATGCGGACGGCAAGGGCCTGACCGTGCACATGGATGGGCTCCGCTCCGGCTACGTGCACGAGCTACGCCCCAGCGGGATCCAGAGCGCGAGCGGGACCGACCTCGCCAACGCACGCGCCTACTACACGCTGGTGCGGATCCCCAAGGACTGAGGCGTCCCGGCGAGTCGCTCCCGGCGGCACGCTGACGCTTCGCGATGAGCGGCGGTCCCTCCCTCGCGGGACGGGTCGCCGCTCGGCTTCAGACGCCGCCGGTGCCGAGGCTCGTGGCCTGGCCGCTGCCGCGGTCCTCGCGCCACCAGTCGCCCGCGGCGACCTCTCGGATGCCCTCGGTGAACGGGCGCGGCTGCCAACCGAGCTCCTCCTGGGCAGGGCGGATGTCGTGCTCGTGGTGGAGCGAGAAGTAGCCCGCTCCCCTGCGCTGCTTGGTCATGTCCTTGAACAGCTGCAGGAAGGTGATCGCGCGCTCGACCCAGCGACGCGGGACGTTGCGGCGCTTGACGCCGCCGCCCGTCACCTCGATCACGGTGTCCACGAAGTCGTTGAACGAGATCCCGAACGGGCCCGCGATCTCGAAGACGCGGTAGTCCTCCTGCCCGCGCTCGTAGCCGAAGAAGCGGACCACGGCGTCGATGAGGTCGTCGACGTGCACGGGGTTGAGCTTCGAGAGCCCCTCGTGGGGAACCCAGTAGCTGCCCTTGGGGGCGGCGCAGCGGCGCAGCAGGGGCGCCGTGTGACGGTGGTCGCCCACGCCATAGACGAGGGTCGGACGGAAGCTGACCCAGGGGAACTCGGAGCCGCGGAAGATCTTCTCCTGGACGCGCTTGGAGTCCCGGTAGTAGCTGTAGACGGGCACCCCGATCACGGCCGAGCTGATGATCACGAACTGCAGGTCCTGCGGCGTCGCGCTGTTGCGGGCCTCCGCCATGAGGTGCTCGCTGCCGGTCACGTTGACCGCCTGCATCTGCTCCTCGGTGAAGTGGTCGTGGGCGCTCGCGAGGTGGACGCAGTAGCGCGCTCCGGCGAGGAAGCCCTCCAGCGAGCCGGCGTCCGTCAGGTCGCCCGTGTGGATCTGGAGACCCTCCCGGCCGTGGGCCTCGAGGGCGGTCTCGCGCCCGGGGCGGCAGAGGGCACGGACCTGATGCCCGTCGTCCAGCAGCCTCTTGATGAGGTACTGCCCGATGAACCCGGTTCCTCCTGTGATGGCGACCAGCATGGCGAGGGAAGGATAGCCGACCGCTCGCAGCGGTTCATGGGGGCGGATGCGTGGCAGGATGGGGCGATGGACTCCTCGGCAGCGAATCCCGGTCCACAGCCCGCTCTCGGGGCCGTGTCCCCGGAGGAACTGGCCTCTGGCCCGATCGGGGTGCTGGCGGCCCTGGACGCGGAGCTCGGGGGACTCCCCGCGCGCGCGGCGGCGGGGATGCGGCGCCAGGGCCTCGAGCTGTTCGCCATGGAGCTGGAGGAGCGCGAGGTGCTCGTCACCGCCGCCGGGGTCGGGGTCGCGGCCGCCGCCCACGGGGCCGCCGTCCTCGTGGCCGAGGGAGTGCGCACGCTGCTGGTGGTGGGCACCTGCGGCGGACTGAGGTCCGACCTCCGCCCAGGCACGCTCGTGCACTGCGAGCGAGCCGTGCAGGCCGACCTGGAGGTCCGGGCGGGGAGGGAGGTCCAGGCGACCTCAGGGCTCCTCCAGGCCTGGCGCGCCGCTGTCCCCGGCGCCGTGGGGACCTTCCTGACCCGGGATCGCATGGTGCGCTCCCCTTGGACCCGCCTGCGCCTGCGCAGGGCCTGGCCCAGCGCTGTGAGCGCGGACATGGAGACTGCGGCGGCCCTGGCCGTCGGGGATCGAGCAGGATGCTGCATCGCTGCCCTGCGGGTCGTGACCGACGGGGCGGGCTGGAGGGCCCGTCGGACGTTCATGGAGAACGTCGAAGGGATGGCAGGGAGGCCTGCCGATGCTGTTGAGGGGCTCCTCAGGGAGCTTCCAGAACCCCCGTCCAGCGCGCTGCGCGCTAGTCTCTAGGGGCCTCGCATTCCGGGGCGCCGCGGAGGCGCGCAGCGCTCCGCCCAATCCCCGATGTCGCAAGCCGGCACCCTCCTCCGACGCCACTTCCAGCCCCTGGTCCTCTCGGTCCAGGTGCTGGTGGACCTGGCGACCGTCGTTGGGGCGTGTCTCCTGGCCTGGTGGCTGCGCGAGCGGGTGGCGCCGGAGGGCGCCGAGACGCTGCTCTCGGACTACCGGGGGATCTTCGCGATCACGGCGGCGGTGTGCCTGGTGGCGTTCCACCGGTTCGGGATGTACAGCCCGATCAAGAGCCTCCTGAACGTCGAGGAGTTCAAGGCGGTGACGAAGGCCACGGTGGTGGCGTTCCTCGTCGTCCTCTCGCTGCTCGTGCTGCTGCGGGACTCCGAGGTCGGCGGCGGCGAGGGCCCCCTGTGGGACCTGCTGCGCGCCCTCCACCGGCCCGTCCGGCTGGAGGGAGGAGCGGAGCCGCTGTCCCGGGTGACCCTGCTCCTCGCGTTCGGGCTCATCCACCTGGGGACGCTGCTCGGTCGCTTCGTCAGCTTCAAGGTCATCCAGGAGCTGCACCGGCGCGGGATCGGCAACCGCAACGTCCTGGTCGTCGGGACCGGGTCGACCGCCCAGGCCCTGCAGCGCAAGTTCCTGCTCGTGCCGACGCTGGGCCTCAACTTCGTGGGCTTCGTGGGGGAGAGCGACGAGGAGGTCGGCGACCTGATCGAGCGCTCCCGCGTCCTCGGGACCCTCGGGGACCTCGAGCGCATCCTCGGCGAGCGCAAGGTGGGAGAGGTCTTCGTCGCCCTGCCCGAGGGGGACGAGGCGCGCGTGATGGAGATCCTTGCGCGGCTGGAGCGCGTGGGCGTCGCGTACTTCGTGGTCCCGCGCTTCTACCACCTGATGCGCTACAAGGTCCGCATCGAGAACCTCGACTCCATCCCGCTGATCGCCCGGATGGAGCGCAGGGACCCCCTGGCCGGCCGGCTCGCCAAGCGCCTCTTCGACCTGCTGGTCTCGGCGCTGGTCCTCCTCCTGACCGCCCCGCTGCTCCTGATCACGACCTGGCTCATCCGGCGCGACTCGGAGGGGCCGATCTTCTTCCGCCAGGTGCGGATCGGGCTCGACGGCCGGCCGTTCGAGATGCTCAAGTTCCGCACCATGTACGCCGGCGACTGCCGGGACGCGGTGGCGCCGGAGACCGAGCAGGACCCGAGGGTCACCCGCGTGGGGCGCTGGCTCCGGCGCTACTCGCTGGACGAGCTGCCCAACTTCATCAACGTCCTCCGGGGCGAGATGAGCGTCGTCGGTCCGCGGCCGGAGATGCCGTTCATCGTCGAGGGATACTCCCCCCAGGATCGCGAGCGCCTGCGGGCCAAGCCGGGGGTCACGGGGCTGTGGCAGATCAGCTACGCCCGCACGATGGCCATCCACGACAACCTCGACTACGACCTCTACTACATCGAGAACCAGTCCTTCCTCCTGGACCTGGTGATCGTCGCGCTGACCGGGGTCGCGGTGTTCAAGGGGACCGGGGCCTACTGACTCGTGCGCCGGAGCGTGGACTCCGGTGTTCAGGGTCGCTCGAATGGAGCGCGATGCGGGTCCTCCACGTCATGGAGTGCACGATCGGCGGCACGCGCCGCCACCTCGTGGACCTCGCCCTCGGCCAGCGAGCGGCGGGGCTGGAGGTCGACGTCGTGGCCTCGACGCTGCGCGACCCCGACTTCCCGCCCGACCTCGAGCGCCTGAGGGATGCGGGCGTGCGCGTCCACGTCCTCGACATGGTGCGCGCCCCGTCGCCCCTGCTGGACCTGCGCCACCTGGCGGCTCTCAAGGCCTTGCTCCGTGAGCGTCGGCCTGAGGTGATGCACGCCCACAGCAGCAAGGCCGGCGTGCTGGGGCGCCAGGCCTCGCTCTCCACCGGAATCGGGCGCCGGATCTACACGCCCCACACCTTCGCGTTCCTGTTCCGGGCCCTCTTCGGACCCGCCAAGCGCGCGGTGTACCGCGGGCTGGAGAGCCACTTCGCCAAGCACACCGATCGCTTCGTCGCGGTGGCGGCCTCCGAGGCCGAGACCTGGGCCGCCTCCGGGGTCGTTCCCGGCGAGCGCGTGCGGGTGGTCCCGAACGGGATCGACGCCGCACCGTTCGCGGCCGCGGAGCCCCTGGAGCGTGGTGAGCTCGCGCCCGGGCTCGATCCCCATGCGCCCCTCATCGCCGTCGTGGGACTGGTCTATGCCGCCAAGGGGCAGGACCTGCTGCTGCGCGCCCTCACGGAGCCGGGCCTCGAGCGAGCGCAGGTCGTGTTCGTGGGGCCGGGGGACTCCCAGCCCTTCCAGGGGCAGGCGCGGGAGCTGGGAGTGCAGGAGCGCATCCGATTCGTGGGCGCGCGACGGGACGTCCCCCGCGTGCTCAGGACCGTCGATGCCCTCTGCCTCCCGTCCCGCTGGGAGGGCATGCCGTACGTGGTCCTCGAGGCGTTCGCCGCGGGCTGCCCGGTGGTCGCGCATCCGGTGGACGGAGCCCGCGATGCGGTGGTCCCGGGCGAGACCGGCTGGCTCGCGGAGGCCATCGGGCCCGCGCCGCTGGCCGCCGCGCTGCGCTCGATGCTCGCCGCGGACCGGCAGGAGGTCACGGCGGTCACGGACCGGGCCCGAGCGCGTCAAGAGAATCACTACAGCGTCGACTCCATGGTGGCCGGCATGACCCGCGTCTACGAGGAGGTCCTGTGAGGATCCAGCACGTCATCACCACTCTCGACGTCGGCGGCGCCGAGGTGCATCTGCTGTCCCAGGTCCGTGGCCAGGTGGCGCGCGGGCATGCGGTCCGCGTCGCGTACCTGAAGGGCGAGGGGCGGCTCGCCCAGGACTTCCGGGACGCGGGGGCCTCCGCGGTGGAGCGGGTCGGCCAGGGCCCCTCCGCCTTGCTGACCCTGCGCGGGCTCTGCCGCGACGCGGACGTGGTGCACTCCCACCTGCTGAAGGCCGACGCGGTGACCGCGCTGGCCGCGACCAGCGCGGGCGCGCGCGGCCGGCTCGTCTCCGGCAAGCACAACGACGAGCGCGCCCTGCTGCGTCCTTGGGTGAGCCGGATCCACGGGGTCCTGGGCAACCTGCCCTCGCTGACGATCGCCCTCTCCGACCACGTGCGGCGCTTCGTCGAGGAGCATGGCCGCGTCGACCCCGGGCGCATGCGGCGCGTCTACTACGGCATCGACCCCTCCGCGTGGCTGGCGGCCGGGGCCGCTCCGGAGCGTGCCGCGGTGCGCGCGGAGTTCGGGTGGCCCGAGGACGCCGTGGTGCTGACGTGCGTGGCGCGCTTCGCCGAGCAGAAGGCTCACGAGGTCCTGCTGCGCGCGTTCGACGCCGCGCGCCGGGACGAGCGCGTCGGCGAGCGCCTCCGCCTCCTCCTGGTGGGCGACGATCCGTTCGGGGATGGTCGGCAGCGCGCCGAGGACGAGGCCTCGCGACTGGAGCTGGGCCGTCGCGTGCACTTCGCGGGGATCCGCCGGGACGTCCCTCGCCTCGTGGCGGCCTCCGACCAGTTCGTCATGGCGTCGCGCTGGGAGGGGCTGGGCCTGGTCTTCCTCGAGGCGATGGCGGCGCGGGTGCCCGTGGTGAGCACGGAGGTCTCCGCGATCCCGGAGGTCGTGGTGCACGGGGAGACGGGACTCCTCGTCCCGCCGGACGAGCCGGGCCGCTTCGCGGCCGCGGTGCTCGAGGTGGCCCTCGACACGGAGCGGGCCGCAGCGATGGGCGCGGCCGGGGAGGCGCGCGTCCTGGAGCACTTCGGGCTCGACCGGATGGTGGACGAGACCCTGGCCGTGTACGAGCAGCTGCCCGAACGGGCGCGACCCTGAATCGCTCCAGCCCTCGGATGGCGAGCGGGCCAGGCGGCGAGACCTTCAGTCGCAGGTAACCGCGTCCGACCCACGGCTGGGCTCAGGTGGATCCGGCCCCCTGCCCGCGGCTCGATCCGGGCCCCTTCGGATCCCTGCACGGCGCTCCTCGCATCACCGCCCTCGGGCGGCGCGACAGGGGGTGCTACGATGCACCCCGTGCTGTTGCTCCTGCTGCCGCTGACCGTCTCCCTGGGGAGCGCGGAGAACGAGCCGGACCTCGCCGCGCGCGCGCGGGAGGTGCTCGCTCGGCAGTGCTTCGCCTGCCACGGTCCCGACGAGGAGGCGCGAGAAGCCGGCCTCCGGCTCGACGTCCTGGCGGAGGCGGTTCGCGGAGGCCGGAGCGGTCCAGCGCTCGTCCCCGGCGACCCCGGCGAGAGCCTGCTCCTCGAGCGCGTGCGCGACCCGTTCGACCCGATGCCCCCGCGGTCCGCGGGACACGCCCCGAGCGCCGAGGAGGTCGACCTCCTCGAGCGCTGGATCGCGGCCGGGGCCCCCGAGGCTCGGCACTGGGCCTTCGTCTCGCCCACGCGCCCCGAGCTCCCGCCGGCCGCCTCCGAGCCCTGGCCCGAGCGACCGCTCGATGCCTTCGTTCTTCAGCGCCTTCGGGAGGCCGGCCTCGAGCCGGCGAGGCCCGCCAGCCGCGCGGAGTTCGCGCGCCGGAGCTCCCTCGATCTGCGCGGCCTCCCACCACAGCCCGAGGAGCTGGAGGCCTTCCTCGCGGACGCCGAGCCGGGCGCTGAGGAGCGCTGGGTGGACCTGCTGCTGGCCGACCCGGCGTACGGCGAGCGCTGGGCG
>WTJQ01000621.1 GCA_011524785.1 Planctomycetota bacterium
GGATACGCGCGCTGCTGCGCGGCTGCGACGGCGCTCGCGGCCACGATGCCGAGGGCGAGCAGGGCTCGCGGTCGACTGCGCGTGGAGAGGCGCCCCATGGGCTCCACCCTACGAGATGGCGCTGCCCACTGCCGGGGCCTCATTGTGGCGGCCCCGATCGAACCGCCGCCTGTCCGCGCTTCGCCTGCCGTCCGCAACGGCGCGGCGTAGCGGGAGGGAGCCGCAGCCGCCGGCGGAGCCAGCCCTGCTGCCTCAGAGCGCGCGTCGTTCGTGCGGCTCAGCTCTCGGGCAGGCGACCCGCCCACTCGATCCAGGGCTCGTTCTCCGCGCCGTAGTTCTTGCCCGCAAGGCGCTGGAGGTCCTCCAGGAACACGCGCCGGCGTGTGCCCTCCTCGTGCTGGACCAAGGCCGCCGCGAGAGCGCGCGCGCTGCGCCCCTTGAGGTGCGGGTCCTGTGCGCCGAGGCGCGCGATGGCGCGGCTCGCCGCGCGGGTGATCAGCAGGTGCTCGCTCTCCAGCAGCAGGACGAGGTCGGGGAGCGATGCGCCGTCACCGAGGCGTGCGAGCACGACGATCGAGTGGGTCTGCACTGCGGGGTCGGCGTCGAAGAGCCCATCGCGTGCAGCCTCTCGGGCACCGCTCGCATCAGCCCCAGCAGCCTGCAGCTGCTTGATCGCCCACGACGCGTTGCGGCGACAGCCGGGGTCCTCGTCACGCCACAGGGCAACGAGACCGCCCAGCGGCGTCTCGGTCCGCGCGAGGATGCCCAGGGCGAAGGCCGCGTTCGCGCGGACCTCGGGCTCGGGATCCTCGAGCGCCGCCACGAGTGGACCCTCGGCGCGCTCCTCCGAGCTGAAGCCCAGCGCCATGGCCGCCAGCTGGCGGTTGCGTGCGGGACCGGTCTGGAGGACCTCCACGAGGCGGTCGGTCCCACCCGTCGCCTTGTGGGTGAGCTTGGCGTCGAGCACGCGGAACTTCGCGCGGTCCGAGGCCTCGTTGGCCTCCATGAGCTGGTTGTTCCAGGCCGTCACCAGCTGGTCGAGCTCGACCAGCAGGGCGCCCGTGGACGGGTCGAGGTCCTCCACGTCCGAGGACACGCGCACCTCCTCGATCCCCTCCCAGGTCTCGCTCGGGATCAGCGGCTCCACGGCGGGGTCCTGCTCGCCGCTCCCGGAGGTGCTGGCGCAGGAGGCGAGGGCGCAGGCGAGCAGGCTCGCGAGGGGGAGTCCTATCGGAGTCGGGGGGGCGAGCCGTTCCATGGGCAGTCGTGGACGCGCGGAGGCGCCCGAGTCTTCCCCGATCCTCGCGGATCGAAGGCCCCCGGCGCGCGACGGACCCGGGACGGATCCGGAACGGATCCGCGGGGCGAGGCCGGCCCGGCGTCCCTCGATGGGGCACCCGCCGCGACCGGGCACCGGCCAGCGGCGGCTCGCGAGTGGGGCTCGTCGCGATCACCGCGCCGCGCAGGGGGCCCGCCCGGAGGCCCTCAGTGCCCTCCGCCGTGAGCGCTGCTGCGCGCGCTCCGGGGTGCATTGCTGGCTCGCCCAGGGGGGCCTAGCCTTGTCCCCAGACCCGCGCCGCAGCGTCCGAGTGACCGTGGCATCCTTCACGGGTCTTCCCAACGATGCGTACCAGCCCTCGTCGATCGAGCCCGACTCGCGCCCTCCTCCTCGCGTTCGCCACCGCCCTCGGGGTGACGGGGGAGGTCCAGGCCCAGCAGGCGCCGGGCGGGCCGCAGCTGGTCGAGGACTGCAACGGCAACGGGATCCCCGACCCGCTCGACATCCGGAGCGGCACGTCCCTCGACTGCCAGGGCGACGGGATCCCCGACGAGTGTCAGCTTGCGGAGCCCATCGTCTACGCCCTCGACGACGGGCTGTTCGACGGCGGAGTGGGGACCGACCAGCCCCACATCGCCTGGCTCAACCACTTCGTCGTCCAGCCGGGGGGCGAGGTCCTGACCGGCGTCGACCTCCAGTGGGGTTCGGTCGCGGACGGGATCGCCGCGGACCTCGGGATCTGGTCCGATCCGGATGGGGACGGGGATCCAGCCGACGCCGTGCTCCTCGCGAGCGTGCCCGTGGTGACGGAAGGGGGCTTCTCGGGGGCCTACCGCGCTGTCGAGCTCGACGACGTCCTCGTCGGGAGCGCCGGGACGGGCTTCTTCATCGGGATCTGGGGCACGTGGCCGCTGGCGCCGGACTCCTACCCGGCGGCCTTCGATATCAGTGACCCCGATGGAGCCAGCTGGTGGATCGCCTCGGCGACCCGCATCCAGCCCGACAGCCTCGCCAGCGGCTCGATCACCGAGTACGGGCTGATCTCCCAGGTCTGCGGCTGCGACGGCGACTGGATGATCCGGCCGCTCTCGTGCGCGACCGGTCACTGCCGCGAGGCGACGGACGTGGATGGGGACGGGATCCCCGATGTCTGCCAGGACGACTGTGACGGGGATGGCGTCCCCGACAGCTTCCAGATCGGGCAGGACCCGACGCTCGACTGCAATGGGAACGGGACGCTCGACGAGTGTGAGGTCTTCACCGACTGCGACGAGAACCTCGTTCCGGACGAGTGTCAGGCCGCGGGGCAGGGGCTCGTGGGGCAGTACTACGCCAACCGCTTCCTCAGCGGGCCCTTCGTCGGGCGCATCGATCCCGACGTCAACTTCACCTTCAACGGCGACGAGCTGCCGGACGGGATCCCCAACGACGACTTCAGCGTGCGCTGGACCGGCTCCGTCTTCGCGTCGACGACCGGGACCTACGAGTTCGGTGTGCGACACGACGATGGCGCCCGGCTCTACGTGAACGGGGTCCAGCTCATCGACGAGTGGGGGCCGTCCGCCGGAGCCTTCGATACGAACACGATCGACCTGATCGGAGGGCGCTGGTACTTCCTCGAGCTCGAGTACTACGAGGGCTCGGGGGGGGCGCTCGTCGAGCTCCACTGGGCGCCGCCCGGGGACGTCCTGGATCCGATGACCCCCGCGGAGCTGCGCCCCATCTACGACAGGACCGGGGACGGTATCCCGGACTCCTGCCAGATGATCGACTGCAACGGGAACGGGGTCTCGGACGCGGACGAGCTCGCGACCGGCTCCCAGGCCGACTGCAACGGGGATGGCATCCTCGACTCCTGCCAGTCCTGCGCGGACCGCGACCGCAACGGCCTGCTCGACGTCTGTGAGGCGGCCCTGCCGAACGGACTGTGGGGGCAGTACTTCCGCAGGGGTGCGTTCGAGGGGACCTTCGGCGATCGACTGCTCAACCGCGTCGATCCGAGGATCGACTTCGACTGGGCCGGCGGATCGCCCGCGCCGGGGCTGCCGAGCGACGACTTCTGCGTGCGGTGGTCGGGGACCCTGGTTGCCCCGAGTGGCGGCGGGGGGACCGCGTATCAGCTGCACGTGCGCACGGACGACGGCGTCCGCCTCTGGTTCGATGGCCAGCTGCTCATCGACGAGTACGAGGCGGATGCGGGGACCGAGTACACCGTGGGGGTCACGATGGCCCCGGGGAGCCAGCACCTGCTGCAGATGGACTACTTCGAGCTCGGAGGGCAGGCGATCGCCGAGCTGCGCTGGACCCCTCCGGGAGGCGCCAAGGAGTTCGTGCCCAATGCGGTCCTCCGTCCGACCACCGACGTCAACGGGGACGGGCTCCCGGACGCCTACGCCGAGGACTGCAACGCGAACGGCGTGCTCGACGCCTTCGAGCTCGACAGCGACGGGGACTGCGTCATCAACGACTGCGAGCTCGGGACCGGCTACTGGCGCTTCGAGGAGACGACCGGGTCCGGGATCGACGATGCCTCCGGCAACGGGGTGCAGGGCTTCATCGTGCTCCCCGCCGACCGCGTGGGGAGCGTCCCCGTGACCGTCGTGCCGCACACAGGACAGGCCAACCAGCAGTCCCTCGACCTGTTCTGGACCTCGACCACCAGCAGCGGGTCGGCGGAGGTGGCGGATCCGGCCTCCCTCCTGGCCGCGGGCGACGAGAGCTTCACGATCCAGGCCTGGGTCCAGCTCGATGAGCTCTCCACCAACGGCCCGGCCGAGCGTCAGTGGCTGATCCAGCGCAAGCCCCCCCTGTCCCCGGACACGCTCCTCGACTACGGGCTGCTCGTCCAGACGGGCGGCGGTGGCGGGCCGCAGAACCTCGCCGCCTGGTTCGGTGACGGGACCTCGACCCAGCAGGTGATCAGCACGTTCGAGATCACGGACAGCGAGTGGCACCACGTGAGCCTCTCCTACGACGCGCGGCGTCAGTCCCTGCGCTTCGGCCTCGATGGGAGCTTCGAGGAGATCGGCTACACCAAGCCGGCCTGGGCGCCGGTGGCCCCCGTGATCATCGGGGCGCACACCAACGCCCAGGGGGCCCGCAACCAGTTCCTCCGCGGCCGGATCGACGAGCTGATGTTCTCGCGCGGCTACGTCCCCGAGGACGCGCTGCTGCGCTCGTTCTGATGCGACCCGCCGCGCTGCCCCTCCTCCTGCTGCCGCTCTCGGGCTCTGGGCTCGCGGCGGCGGCGCCCCAGTCGCCGGCCCAGGGGCTCGTCCTCACCGAGGACTGCAATGGCAACGGGATCCCCGATCCCGTGGACATCCGGCGCGGGACCTCGGCCGACTGCCAGGGAGACGGGATCCCGGACGAGTGCCAGACGGAGATCCCCTTCATCTACTCCTACGACGACGACGAGTTCGACGCGGCCGTGGGCACCGGGTGGGACCACATCGCCTTCCTCACCCAGTACTTCGTCGAGGAGGGGGCCGAGACCATCACGGGCGTCGACATCGCCTGGGGCTTCATCCCAGACGGCTACCCCTCGACGCTGACGCTGTGGAGTGACCCCGACGGGGATGGGGATCCGACGGACGCCGTCCCCCTCGTCAGCGTCCCCGTGGAGGCGCTCGCGGGCTTCACCGGCACCTGGATCCAGGAGGAGATCCCCGCGACGTACGTGGGGCCCGCCGGGACCTCGTTCTTCGTGGGGATCTGGGGCGTCTATCCGGTCGGGAGCAGCGCCTACCCGGCCGGCCTCGACTTCGAGTCCCAGACCCTGCGCTCCTGGTGGATCTCGTCCACGACCCCGATCGTCCCAGGCGACCTCTCGAGCGGGGGCATCATGGAGTTCGACCTCATCGGGGGAGTGTGTGCCTGCAACGGGGACTGGTTCCTCCGACCGATCTCGTGTCAGGGCGGGCACTGCCGTGAGGAGCCGGACGTCGACGGTGACAGCCAGCCGGATCCGTGTCAGATCGACTGCGACGGGGACCTGCTGCCGGACTCCTACGAGATCGCCCTGAACCCGAGCGTCGACTGCAATGGAGACGGGGTGCTCGACACCTGTCAGCCGATGGTCGACTGCGACCAGAACCAGATCCCCGATGGCTGTCAGGCAATGGGCCAGGGCCTCGTTGGGCAGTACTTCAGGAACCCCTACCTGTCCGGATCGTTCGAGGCGCGGATCGATCCGGACGTCGACTTCGACTTCGGTCTCGAGTCGCCGTTCCCGGGCCAGGTCCCGGAGGACCTGTTCAGCGCTCGCTGGACCGGTTCGATCTTCGCGCCAGTCTCCGGCATCTACACGTTCGCCCTGCTGCACGACGATGGCGCGCGCCTCTGGATCAACGGCCAGAGGGTCGTCGACGACTGGCAGACCGGGGCCCCGAACCTGGACAGCGGGCAGCTCGAGCTGACCGGGGGCCGCTGGTACCACCTGCGACTCGAGTACGTGGAGGACTACGCCGGAGGCCTCGTCCAGCTGCAGTGGCAGCCCCCCGGAGGCACGACCGAGGTCGTGCCGGAGTCGAGCCTGCGCCCCATCTACGACCGAGATGGCGATGGGGTCCCCGACGCGTGCCAGATCACCGACTGCAATCAGAACGGCGTGGCGGACGGGGAGGAGATCCTCCTCGGACTGGCCCTGGACTGTGATGGGAACGGCGTGCCGGACGCCTGCCAGCCCTGCCTGGACCGCGACCAGAACGGGCTCCTCGATGCTTGCGAGGCCGGGCTCGGTGCCGGGCTCGTGGGGCAGTACTTCCGCAGTGGCGCGATCACGGGCGGTGTCGCCGAGCGCGTCGCCGTCCGGATCGATCCCCAGGTGGACTTCGACTTCGGGACCGGGAGCCCGGTCATGGGCCTCGCCGAGGACGGGTTCTCGGTGCGGTGGAGCGGCACCGTCACGGCCCTGGCGGGAACCGGCGCCTACTCCCTCCACGTCGAGGCGGACGACGGGGTGAGGCTCCGGGTCGACGG
The DNA here is from genome assembly GCA_011524785.1 of Planctomycetota bacterium. Taxonomy (GTDB): domain Bacteria; phylum Planctomycetota; class UBA1135; order UBA1135. The sequence goes on from WTJQ01000621.1 coordinate 6,260, forward strand.
GCAGCTGCTGGTGGATGCCTATGGTCCTGGCACGGGCAGCGAGTTCACGGTCACCCAGGGCTGGGTCGCGGGCAGCCGTCACCTGCTCGAGCTCGACTACTACGAGGGGGGCGGCAGTGCGGAGGTGCACCTGCGCTGGACGCCTCCGGGTGGAGGCAAGGTGGCGATCCCGACCGCGGCCCTGTCGCCGGACACGGACCTCGACGGGGACGGGCTCCCGGACCTGTACACGCAGGACTGCAACGAGAACGGCGTTCTGGACGCACTGGAGCCGGACCTCGATGGCGACTGCGTGCCGGACGACTGCCAGACAGGACGGCTGCACTACCGCTTCGAGGAGGCGGCAGGGCTCGCTCTCGACGACAGCTCGGGCTCGGGCGTCGCGGGCAGCCTCGTTCCTCCCGCCGACCGCGACACGGAGGTTCCCGTGGACCCGGTGCCCGGAACCGGGGCGAGCAACTCGAGCTCGATGCTCACGGGCGCGGCGTCGAACTCCTACGGGGGCCACGCCCAGGCGGTCGACCCCCTGGGCGCCCTCGCGATGGGTGATCACTCCTTCACCGTCGAGGCCTGGGTTCGGCTCGACCAGCTCTCCTGGCCCGACGCAGCCGATCGCCAGTGGCTCCTCCAGCGCAAGCCCGCGGGGACGAGCGACGTGAACCTCGACTACGGACTGCTCGTCCAGTTCGGCGGGTACAACGTCGGCTATCGCAACCTGTCGGCCTGGTTCGGGGACGGCGCGAACCTCCACAAGGTGGAGACGACGCTGCGCCTCGAGGACAACGACTGGCACCACGTCAGCCTGGCCTACGACGCGGAGCGCAGGGTGCTGCGGTTCGGGCTCGACGAGCAGTTCGAGGAGCACGGCTTCGAGAAGCCCGACTTCGCGCCGAGCGGGCCGACCCTCATCGGCGCGCACAGCAACGCCCAGGGCGTGGTCAATCAGTACCTGCGCGGCGCGATCGACGAGCTGCGCATCACGAGGGCCTTCCTGCCTCCCTCGGCCCTGCTGCGCTCACGCTGAGCGAGGACCGGCGCCTGCCGGCCGCGCCCTCCCGCATTCCGTGAGGGCGACTGCTCCTGGTCCTGCCGCTCGATAGGCTGCAGGCATGCCGCTGCAGCTCTTCGACGCCATGGCCCGCGAGGGGTTCGAGGAGGTCGTGGCACTCTCGGACGCGGCCTCCGGCGCGCGGGCCCTGATCGCGCTCCACGACACCCACGCCGGGCCTGCCTTCGGCGGCATCCGGCGCTGGACCTACGAGGCCGAGAACGCGGCCCTCCACGACGCCCTGCGCCTCTCGCGCGCGATGAGCCGGAAGTGCGCCCTGCTCGAGCTGCCGGCAGGAGGAGGAAAGGTCGTCCTGCTCGAGGAGGAGGGGCTCGACCTGGAGGCGGCGTATCGCGCCATCGGCCGCGCGGTCCAGCGCCTCGCCGGGCGCTTCTACACGGGGCCGGACGTCAACACGGGCGCGCGGGAGCTCGCCTGGGTGCATGCGGAGACCACCTACGTGACGGATCCCGGTCCCGGGGGCCCTGGCGAGCTCTCGGCCTGCACGGCGGAGGGGGTCTTCCAGGGGATCGAGGCCGCGCTCGCCACCCTCGACGGGGAGGTCGATTGGCCGAGTCGAACCGTCGTCGTGCAAGGGCTGGGCGCGGTCGGCGCCCTGCTCGCGACGCGGCTGCAGGGCGTGGGCGCTCGCGTGGTCGCCAGCGAGGCGGATCCCGAGCGGGTCCACGAGCTCGCGCGCTCTCTCGATGTCGAGATGATCGAGAGTGGGGAGGACCTTGCCCATCCCTGCGACGTCTTCGCACCCTGCGCCCTGGGGGGGATCCTCCACGACCTCTCGATCGAGCGGCTGCAGTGTCGTGTCGTGGCCGGTGCCGCGAACAACCCCCTCTCACGCTCCCACCACGGGGAGCTGCTGCACGAGCGCGGCATCCTCTTCGTCCCCGACTTCGCGCTCAACACGGGCGCGCTCGTGCGCGGAGCCATGTTCCACCTCGAGGGGCAGCGCGTGCCCGTGGCACAGGTCGGCGCGCGCGTGAGGACGTGCGTCGAGGCCATCCTCGAGGCTGCTCTCGCCGAGCAGCGCGCACCCTCGGTCGTCGGGGTGCAGCTCGCCGACGACCGGCTCGCCGCTGGCCGGGCCTGACGCCGCGAGGATCCGCGGGTCTGGGAAGGCTCCGCTCGCCCGCGGCGCCCGTTCAGGCCTCCGGAGCCGCCAGCAGCGTGGCGGTCGTCCCCTGCCCCTCGAGGTCGAAGGTCGTCCCCGGCTCCTGGTGGCGCTTCTTCACGTAGCCCAGGGCGAGGCCCGTGTCGTGCTCGAACGACCAGGCCCAGCTGGTGACGAGCCCGAGGTCGCGCACCTCACCCTCCACCGTGCGGAGCAGGCGGGTGCCCGGGGGGATCGGATCCTCCGAGGCGACGCGGAGCGCGAACAGCTGCTTGTTCAGGCCGCCGTAGGTGTCGATCTTCGCGACGACCTCCTGGCCGACGTAGCAGCCCTTGTCGAGGGCGAAGGCGGAGTCGAGGCGGGCCTCCTGCGGGTAGACGTCGTCCGAGGCGTCGACTCCCCAGCGCGGCCGGAGCCCCTCGGCGCGCAGGGAGTCCTCGGCGACCAGGCCCCCCGGCACGGCCCCTGCCGCGAGGAGCGACTTCCACAGGGCGGCCGTGGATCCGGGCTCCGTGTCGATTCTCCAGCCAGTGAGACCGGCCACCTCGGCGGGGCGGACGCGGACCGTGGAGCCTTCGCACGAGAGGCTCTGCGTGCCCCCGGAGCCGGCCTCGAAGTCCGGCAGGGCCTTGCCCAGGACCTCTGCGGCGAGGGGTCCGGTGAGCTCCAGGGGGGCGAACTGCTCCGTGACGTCGAGCAGCTCCACGTCCTCCCCGAAGAGGTAGAGGTCGAGGGCCACGCGGAGGGGCTCGGCCTGCCCCGGGGGCGTCTCGCAGCGAAAACCCTCCCCCGTGCGGAAGAGATCGAACCAGGCCTGCACCTTGCCCTTCGGCGAGAGCAGCAGGTTCGCGTTGCCCTCCCCCTCGGCGAGGGGGAGCACGTGGTTCGCGAGGATGCGGTGCAGGAAGGCCGGAGCGTCGCCGCCCCGAAGCTCGAGGCAGCCGCGCGTCGTGGCGTCCAGGAGCAGGGCTCCCTCGCGCCCCGCGCGGTACTCCGAGGGCACGTCGCCGTGCGTGAGAACGAGGCTTCCGGCGTGCGTCGGCGTGACACGCGCGCCGGCGTCGCGGTGCATCTGGAGGAGGGGGGAGGCGTGCATCGGACGGTCCCCATCGAGGGGCGCCGACATCCTAGTCCGAGGGGCCTGGAACACCGCGCGGCGGATTGTCGCACAGCCGAATCCGGGTTGCTCCTGCTGCGCTTGACACCCCTCCGAGAAGCTTTAGATCCTGCATGTTCCTCGGGTTCCATCGAAGGCCCGACAAGAGGTCCTCGGCCCGCTCCAGGGCCCCTCAACCACGACATCCATGGCTATCCAGCGCAACCAACGGATCGTTCCCGGCCGTGCCACCCTGGCCGCCGCAGGCGCCCTGGCGGTGGTCGTCGCCTCCTGCGACTACGACCCCGGCCACGCCAACCTCCCCTGGCGACTCTCGCTGAAGAACAAGCTCGTCCTCGAGGACGCCGGCCTGGGCTCCTCGGAGGCCCAGGTCACGGGCGCCCTGACGACCCTGTTCGGGACCGCGGAGAACCCGCGGCACCTCATCACCACGAACATGTACGACGCCGAGGAGGACCCCAACCTCGCCGGCGACATCGAGCTCACCGACGAGCAGCTCGATGCGATCATCGAGGACAACCGACTCCGTCGCTTCCAGGGGCAGCTCGAGCTGATCGCTGCCGGACGCTTCGCGGAGGTCCCCGAGCCGCTCTACGCGGAGGACCTCTGGGCCCAGTGGCAGCGGGACTTCGCCCCCCTGCACACCGGGACACCGGGCAGCGAGGAGGGGGAGCCGGCCGTCACGGTCGGCGCCGACGAGCCCTTCCCGGTGGACGACATCTGGGTCCCCGGGCTCGGTGACGAGGCCACCTGGGGCGAGGCCGCCGCAGCGCTCTTCGAGAACTGGTACCCGACCCTGCGGGAGTCCGCCGAGATGTACCGCGCCCAGTGCCTGCACTGCCACGGCAACGAGGGCGGGGGCGACGGTCCGACGGCCGAGTTCCTCGAGCCGCGGCCGCGGGACTATCGGCTCGGAAAATTCAAGTGGGTCGCTGTCGACAACGGCAAGCGCCCGCGCCGGGACGACCTCGTCAACATCCTGAAGAACGGCGCCTACTTCACGGCCATGCCGTCCTTCGACCGCTTCAGCGAGGGCCAGCTCCACGGCCTGGCCGACTACGTGCGGCTGCTCGCGATGCGGGGCGAGACCGAGACCCTGCTGGCCCTCGAGATGACGGGCTCCGACACGGGCGACCTGCCCCTCGACACCGTCCAGTCCTCCTACGAGGACGTCTGGGAGGGCTGGCGCGACGCCGAGGAGAACTACGTGGCCGCCGAGGTCGAGGTCCCGCGCTGGGACCTGATGGAGGCCGACGAGATGGTGCGCCGCACCGAGCACGGCCGCGAGCTCTTCATGGGCACCACGGCGAACTGCTTCTCCTGCCACGGGGCCGACGGCCGCGGGGCGGAGGGGGCGACCCTCCCCATCTCTCTGGCCGAGGTCGTCGAGCCCGACAGCCTCGACGCCGACTACGAGCGTCGCGGTGGCTACCGCTGGGTCGAGCGCCTCGACGCCGAGGGCGAGGTCGTCCTCGACCGGGCCGACCAGCCGGTGATGGACCTCTACCGCATCAAGCCGGACGACTGGGGCAACCCGTCCATGCCGCGCAACTTCACCCGGACGATCTTCCGGGGTGGCGGGCGTCCGATCGACATCTTCCGCCGCGTCAAGTACGGCATCGGCGGCACGATCATGCCCGCCTCCGAGGCCTCCCTCACGGACGACGACCTCTGGGACATCGTCCTCTACGTGAAGCACCTGGCCAACGCCAACGACCTGGCTCGTGAGTACGAGCGCAAGCTCGCCGCGGCCGCGCGCCTGCACGAGGCCGAGCACGGGCACGGCCACGACGATGATCACGGCGACGGCCATGGCGACGACGACCATGACGGTGCCGATCATCACGACGGCGAGGACCACGACGAGGCCGGCCACTGAGCCCCCTGGAACCAGCGAGGAACACCACGATGATGCGCCTTCTGACCACGATCCTGCTCCTGGCCCTCCTGGTCTTCGGACTGTGGAGCTGGGTCGACTACGACTACTGGCTGCTCGGCCCCTCGCCGGCCCACTACACCTGGTGGTGGCCCGAGGAGTTCTCGACCATCGGTCAGGAGATCGACAGCCTCTTCTATCTCATCGCCGTCATGGTCGCCGTGATGTTCGTCATCACGATGGGCGGCCTCGTGCTCTTCACCTGGAAGTACTCGGCGAAGCGGCAGGACAAGGCGGTCTTCTCCCACGGCTCTCACAAGCTGGAGCTGCTCTGGACGGCCGTCCCTGCAGGACTGCTGCTCATCATCGCGTTCAGCCAGATGAGCACCTTCGCGGAGATCCAGTTCGCGAGCGCGACCCAGGACGAGGAGGGCAACGACCTGCCGGTGCACTGCGAGATCTGGGCCTCCCAGTTCGACTGGCGCTTCCGCTACCCCGGCAAGGACGGTCGCTTCGGCACCAACGACGACTTCGAGAGCCCCTACGAGCTGGTCCTGCCGCTCAACGAGGACATGGAGGGTGACGAGAAGAAGCTCGTCTTCCTGCTCCGCTCCCGGGACGTCCTGCACTCCTTCTTCGTGCCGCACCTGCGCTTCAAGCGTGACGCGGTCCCGGGGATGACCCAGCGCATCTGGCTCGGCATCGACGACGAGCAGATGCAGGAGGTCCTCTCGACTCGCGAGGAGAAGAGCTTCGACATCATCTGCGCCGAGCTGTGCGGGTGGGGTCACTACAAGATGAGCGGCCGCGTGCGCGTGCTGCCGCGTGACCAGTACGACGCGTGGGTGGACGAGATGACCGCCCAGCAGTTCGGCAACTCCTGAGGACCGCACCGGCCACTCCACCACGCACACCACCATGGTCGACATCCACGCACCCCACGGCTCGGAAGCACGCCCCGGAATGGGCGAGCCCGGGACCACCCGTGAGCACCACGATCACCACGAGCTCGGGTTCATCCGGAAGTACGTCTTCTCGGTGGACCACAAGGTCATCGGCATCCAGTTCATGGTGACCGGGCTCATCTTCTTCGCCCTCGGCGGCCTGTTCGCCATGGCGATCCGGTACCAGCTCGCCTGGCCCTGGGAGAAGATGCCCGTGATCGGCTCGGTGCTCTTCCCGAACACCGGCCAGGCCATCACGCCGGAGTTCTACACCATGCTCTTCACGATGCATGGGACGATCATGATCTTCTTCGTGATCATCCCGCTGCTGACGGGAGCGTTCGGCAACTACCTGATCCCGCTGATGATCGGGGCGCCAGACATGGCCTTCCCGAAGCTCAACATGTTCGGGTACTGGACCATGATCCCCGCGATCTTCTGCGTGTTCATGGCCTTCATCCAGCCGGGTGGTGGACCGGCCGCGGGCTGGACCGCGTACCCGCCCCTGTCGACCGTGACGAGCGCGGCCCCTGGCTCGCTCTCGGCGCAGACCTGGTGGCTCATGGCCCTCACCTGGGTCGGCGTCAGCTCGATGATGGGCGCCGTCAACTACGTGACCACCATCGTCAAGATGCGGGCGCCGGGCATGACCATGTTCCGGATGCCGCTGACCATCTGGGCGCTCTTCATCGCGGCCCTGCTCCAGCTCTTCGCCCTGCCCGTGCTCACCGCGGCCAGCGCGATGCAGATCTGCGACCGCCTCCTCGGCACCGGCTTCTTCACCCCGACCAACCTGGTGGTGAACCAGTTCAACCCGGAGACGGCGGGCGCCGCCGCCGGCGGCCAGCCCCTGCTCTGGCAGCACCTGTTCTGGTTCTACAGCCACCCGGCGGTCTACATCATGGTCGTGCCGGCCATGGGCCTCGCGTCGGACATCCTCTCCGTCCACGCTCGCAAGCCCGTCTTCGGCTACAAGCCGATGGTCTACTCCATGGCCTCGATCGCCGGCCTGGGCTTCATCGTGTGGGGCCACCACATGTTCGCCTCGGGCATGAACCCCGCCCTCGGCATGACCTTCATGGTCGCGACGATCATGATCGCGCTCCCGAGCGCCATCAAGGTGTTCAACTGGCTGGGCACCCTCTGGGGCTCGCGCATCCACCTGACCTCGCCGATGCTCTTCGCCCTCGGCTTCGT
>WTJQ01000367.1 GCA_011524785.1 Planctomycetota bacterium
CCTCTACCTGCGTGGCCCCCGTCCGAGCGGACATCTCTTGTCCCGATCTCTTGGCCTGGGGACATCGCACCCCTGCTCGACCCAGGCCATGCAGGAGAACTCCGGCCCTCGGTCCACGCCGCGGTGGAGCGCGAAGGTCCCCTCCCGCTGGGACCCGGCAGCTCCTTCAGGACCGGGCTCGGTCGCCCACGCGCGGTGTTCCTTGATCAGCCCCGATCAGGACTCACTCCCACCCGTCCCAGCCGCGGGGGGCGCCCTGCAAGCGCAGGTTCCGCCAGCGGCCTGAGTCGTCGAAGGTCCCGATGCCGACCCGACCCCGGGGGATCGAGGCCTGGTCGGAGCGCAGGACGAGCCGGCCGTCGGCATGGACCGTGACGACGTCGGCCCGCCGGCGGACGACGATGGAGACCCAGGTGTCGTCGGGCCACTCGAGGCCCTCCTCGAACACGGGCTCCAGGCTCCGCCGCGGCGCGCCGTCCACGAGGAACAGGTTGTGGGCGTTGGCGTCCGGCGCGGGCGCGAGGTGCAGGTAGTGGAAGCGGTCCGGGGCCTGCCAGCCGAAGAACACGCACAGGTCGCGGTGGCCGTAGCTCCGGCCCGTGGACATGGCCTCGAAGGAGAGCTCGAAGTCCTCGACGACCATCGAGCGCGTGTCGTCCCTTCCTCCGACCTCCAGGTCACGCAGGAGCGCGATCCGATGCGGGGAGCGGTGCGGCGGCTGGTAGGCGAAGCCGCCCTCCGCAGGAGCGAGCTCGAGCCAGGCGCCGTCCTCCGTCTCGACGATCGCCCAGGCACCGGGCTCGGTGACGTCCCACGCGTCGAGGGACAGGTCCGGCGCCGCGACGAAGCAGACCGCGAGGTCTGCCTCGCCGCCGCGACGCTCGAGGTGCGTGCACGCGGACAGCGCGGCCAGGAGGAGCAGCCCCGCGCGGCGCACGGCTCAGACCTCCTCGGGGACGACGAAGCCCTCGGCGTAGGTCCCGCGCCGCATGGCGTTGGCCTCCGCGTCGCCGAGGTACTCCTCGGTCGCGGGATCGAGGCGGAGCGTGCGGCCCAGGGTGGCGCGGGTCGAGGCCAGGTCGATGCCGTGCGCCTCCATGTGGCCCTGGAAGCGACCCCAGGCCTCGCTGCAGAGGTCGGCCCCGGTCAGGGCCGCGTCGGCCAGGGCGCCGGTGATGGCGTCCGGGGTCGCCTCCTCGCCCAGCTTGTGGGAGTCGAGGCCCATGTGGCACAGGGCGCTCGAGAGGTGCCCCTCCTGGATGTCCCCGTTGAGGAGCGACGCGTCGTCGGCCCGGATCGCATCCACGAAGTTCTGGTAGTGGTCGTCGGCGCCGCGCCACTCCTGCACGACCTTGCCGTCGGCGTCCACGGCGCGCGCGCTCGTGTAGTTGGGGATGTGCAGGTGCCCGCCCTCGGCGTGGATCGTGGCGCCGATGGCCGATCCCGCGTAGCGGTCCATGCCCGCGCCCCAGTTGCCCTGCTCGGCCGCCGCCTTGTCCTTGGGCAGGCCACGCACCTCGAAGATCATCGGGGCCGGGTCGTAGTCGAGGAAGATGAACTGGGTGTTGGGCGAGTCCCCGTCGTCGTCGTAGCCGAAGCGGCCGCCGACGCTGAAGACCCGCGGGGCGAGGGCCTGCTGCCCGAGGCCCCAGCGGCACTGGTCCACCTGGTGGATGCCCTGGTTGCCGAGGTCGCCGTTGCCGGTGGCCATCTGCCAGTGCCAGTCGTAGTGCAGGCTGCGGCGGTTGAGCGGCATCTCACCGCGCGGCCCGCAGTAGAGGTCCCAGTGGACGCTGGCCGGGACCTCCTGCGGCCCCTTCACCTTCCCGATCGACTTGCGCGGCTTGAAGCAGGTGCCCCACGCGTGAGTGATCGCGCCGAGGTTGCCCCCCTGCAGCCACGCGATGCCGTCGCGGATGGCGTGGCTCGAGCGCGACTGCGTGCCCGACTGGACGATGCGGCCGTACTTGCGCGCCGCCTTCACGGCCTGGCCCCCCTCCCAGATGTTGTGGCTGATGGGCTTCTCGACGTACACGTGCTTGCCCGCCTGGCAGGCCCAGATCGTGTGCAGCGCGTGCAGGTGGTTGGGGGTGCCGAAGCTGACGGCGTCGATGTCGTCACGCTCGAGGAGCTTGCGGAGATCGGTGTAGCCGTCGGCGGGACGGCCCTTCTCGGCGGCCTCCCGGAGCCGGTCGGCGAGGACCTTCTCGTCCACGTCGCACAGGGCCACCACCTTCACCCCGGGCAGCCGCGCGAAGCCTCCGATGTGCGCGTTGCCCCGGCTGCGGATCCCGACGCAGGCCACGCGCACCTCGTCGTCACGGCGGCGGCCGGCGGTGGCGAGCGCGGGGAAGGAGAGGGAGGCGGCGCCAAGGGCAGCCGCACGAGCGAGCTCGCGGCGGGTGGGGGAAGCCATGCCCCGAGCGTAGCGGCCGGGGACACGAGCGTCAGGGCGCGCCGCGGCCCGGCATGGCGCCAGGTTGCCCCAATCGCCACGATGGCCCCGTGACCGCACCCGCACCCCTGGCCCGGAACCCCCACCTCGACCGCGTCCGCGGCGTGGCGACCCTCGGGATCCTGGGCATGAACAGCATCTCCTTCGGGCTGCCCGTGCCCGCCTACTGGAACGTCGGCTACGCGGGCTCGGACACCCCGCTGGACCTGGCCGTGGGTCTCCTCGGGGAGGTGTTCCTGGACCAGAAGATGATGGGCCTGTTCTCGCTCCTCTTCGGCGCGAGCCTCGTGCTCTACCTGGACCGCATCAGCACGCGCTCGAAGCGCCCGGTCCGGCGCTCGCTGTGGCGCAACGCTCTCCTCCTGGGGATGGGGATGGTGCACAGCGCCTTCTGGGAGGGGGACGTCCTGCTGGTCTACGCGCTCTGCGCCCCCGTCGTCCTGCTCCTCCGCAAGCTGCCGCCACGGCTCCTGCTGGGCCTGGGGCTCGGCACGGTGGGACTCTCAGCACTGCTCGGCTTCGGGCTGCAGGAGGAGGTCACGGCCAGCGGTGCGACCAGCCTGGGCTGGTACTGGTCGGAGCCGGAGGGCCGCATGCCCGAGGCCTGGGAGCTGATCGTCATCGGGGACTTCTTCCTGCGCGCGATCGGGATGATGCTGGTGGGCGTGTGGGCCCTGCGCCGCGGCTGGTTCGAGAGCGACGCGCCGGCCCGCGTCCTCCGCCGGGCCGCACGCTGGGGCCTCGGGCTGGGAGTCCTCCTCGCGGCCGCCGGCGCGCTGCTCGCTTGGTCCGAGGACTACGCCGTGACCGTCGCCTTCGACGCGGCGGGTCTCAACACGCTCGCGACGCCGCTCTTCACGATCGGCCTCCTCGCGAGCATCCTCCTCTGGTCCCGCGGCCAGGGCTCGGCCGCGAGCGAGGGGCTCAAGGAGCGGCTCGGCGCCGTGGGCCGCATGGCCCTCACGAACTACCTCAGCCAGACGGTCCTGGGGCTGGTGATCCTGCGCCACGTCCTCGAGCTCGGCTCCCTGGGGAGGACGGAGCTGCTGCTGTTCACCCTCGCCGTGGGCGGGCTCCAGCTCCTCTGGTCGCCCCTGTGGTTCCGGCGCTTCGCCATGGGCCCCCTGGAGTGGCTCTGGCGCTCCGTGACGGACCTCCGCCCTGCCCGCCTCCTGCGGGCCTGAACGGACCGGCGCGCGACCGGGCGCGGGAACCCCTCAGGCGAGCACGCCGGGCAGCAGCCCGGTGGCGTCGGAGAAGGTCTCCTTCTCGACGCCCGCGGCGTGGAGCATGGAGAGCAGCAGGTTCGACATGGGGACCGTCTCGTCGTGGACGGTGTAGGCCCCGTGCTGGACGCCCATGTTGCGGCCGCCAAGGAGCGCCAGCGGGTAGTTGCGGGCGTTGTGCGTGGTCGAGCAGCAGCTGCCGTAGAGGACGAGGGTGTCGTCCAGGAGCCGGCCGTGCTCGTCCTCGGTCTCGGCGAGGCGCTTCACGAAGTGACCGAACTGGTCGGCGACCCACTGGTCGTAGCGGCCCCACTGCTCCCAGTGCCCCTCGTGCGTGTCGTGGCTGATCGTGTGGTGGCCACGCTTGATGCCGAGGGCGAGGTTCGGGAACGAGTCCTCGAAGCCCATGCCGTCCTCGCGACCGGCCTGGTAGGTCACGACCCGCGTGAGGTCGGCCTCGAAGGCGAGCGCGATCAGGTCGTAGGTCGTGCGCACGTAGGCGGCGGGATCGATGCGCGGATCCGGATCCAGCTCGAGGTGCTCGGTGTCGAGCGGCTTGAGCGGGATGTCGAGCCACTCCTCGTTGCGCTTGATCTGCTCCTCGACCTTGTTGAGCGAGTCGAGGTACTCGTCGAGCTTGGCCTGGTCCTGCTTGGAGAGCTTGCGGCCCAGCCGCTTGCTGTCCTCGAGGATCAGATCGACGATCTTCCGGCCCTGGGCGAGGCTGCGGCGGCGCTCGGCGAGGTCACCGGCTCCCCCTGAGAAGTAGCGCTCGAAGATGGCGCGCTGCTTGTGCTCGGAGGGGATCGGTCGACCGTTGAAGTCGAACGACAGGGTCGAGACGCGCGACTTGTAGCCGACGCCCCCGTCGATCGAGAGGGTCAGCGACGGATAGCGCGTGTGCTGCTTGAGCTGGAGCGCCGCGACCTGGTCCACCGACACGGTGTTCTGGTAGCGGTCCCCGCGGACGTCGCCGCCGGTCAGCCAGGTGTCGCCGGCCAGGTGGCCGAGGAGCTTGCGGCTGCGCGGGTGGCTCAGGCCCCCGTGGAGGGACAGGTCGTCCCGGTAGGGAGCGAGTGCGCGCAGGACCGGGGTGGGCTCGTAGTCCCGACCCGGCTTCACCGGGTACCAGCGCCACTGGGCGTTGGCCTCGTCCTTCACCCCGGGCAGGCTGCAGCCGTCGGGGAAGGAGACGAAGCAGAGCCGCTTCGGCCGTGCGGCACGCGCGGGGCCACCGGCCCAGCTCATGCCCTCCAGGAGCGGCAGCGCCACCGAGACCCCAGCGCCGCGGAGCATCGTGCGACGGTCGAGGTGCCAGGACTTGCGGCTCATGGGTTCGGGGTCGGGGTGAGGCCTCGGGGACGCGTGGAACGTCTGATCTGGATCCTAGCCTATCGCCCCAGGAAGGACGGCCCCGAGACGATTGCCCGAACCACGGAGCGGATCCTGAAGCCATCGGCCCTAGCGGCCTCCACGGCCGCGCTGAGCTCCTCCTCGTCCGCGTAGTTCACGTCCCGGCCCAGGGCCCAGGCGAACAGGGACTCGGTGAAGGCCCGCGCCACGGCGTCCTGGCGCTCGCTCAGGATCCAGGCCTTCAGGGCCGCGACCCCCTCGAGCTCCGTCCCGTCGGGCAGGGTCGTGCTGGCATCGACGGGCCGCCCCTTGCGCTTCGTTTCGAGACGCCCGACCGCGCTGTACTCCTCGAAGACGAGGCCGTACGGGTCGATCCCGGCGTGGCAGTCACGGCACGACGGGTTGTCCCGGTGCTGCACGAGACGCTCCTTGAGGGTGAGCTTGGCCGCGTCCGGCGAGCTCTCGTCGAGCTGCGGCACGTTGGGCGGCGGCGGCGGCGGGTGCTCGCCGAGGATCTTCTCCTTCACCCACACCGCGCGCTTGATGGCGTGCGGCTCGGTCCCGTCGCTGTGGCCGACCAGGAACGCGCCCTGGGACAGCAGTCCGCCGCGGCCCTGCTCGCGCGGCAGCTCGACCGGGCGGAACTCGTTCCCCATCACGCCCTCCACGCCGTAGAACTCGGCGAGGTTCTGGTTGAGCATGGCGAAGTCGGAGTCGATCAGCGTGGCGAGCGGCAGATCCCGGCGGAGGACCTCCTCCATGAAGGTCCAGGTCTCCTCGGCCATGTCCCGCTTGACGAAGCGCGTGTAGTCCCGGTGGACGTCCACGTTGATCGTCATGAGCGCCTGACGATCCATGCGCAGCCACTCCTCGGTGAAGGCGCGCACGAAGCGCGAGCTGCGCGGGTCGTCGAGCAGCCTGTCGGTCTGATCGAGCAGCTGCTCGCGCAGGCGCCCCTGGTCGGCCAGGGCCACGAGCTCCGCGTCCGGCGGGCCGTGCCAGAGGAAGTAGGAGAGGCGGTTGGCGAGGCTGTGCTCGTCGAGCAGGTCGTCCCCGCCGGGAGCTGCCGCCAGGGCGGCGTCCGGCTCGACCATGTAGAGGAAGTTCGGCGAGCAGAGGACGGCGACGAGCACCTCCCCCACGGCCTCCTCGAAGGTCGCGAAGTCCGGCCGCAGCACGCGCCAGAACTCGTGGTAGCGCGCGACCTCGTGCTCCGCGACCGGCCGGCGGAAGGCGCGCTGCATGAAGGTGCCGATGACCTCGCGGGCGTAGAGGTCCTCGTCGTCGCGGTTGCGCGAGTCGACGAAGATGCGCTGGTGGGAGAGGGGCGGCCACTGGTCGTGGATGGGCGCCTCGACCTCGATCGCCTCCAGCAACAGCGGCGGGCCCGGGTCCTTGGACGACTTCACCAGGTGGTCGTTCCAGACGCCGAGCAGCGTGAAGCCCGACAGGATCTCGTCGTCCCCCGACTCGGGCTCGGGCACGGGCAGGTCCTCGAGCCGCCCGCGGAAGGTGTAGGTGGCGGCCTGGCCCAGCGGCGCCTCGACGGCCACCGGCTCGTCGAACGTCGCGTAGTCCATGCCGTCGTCGGTCCGCGTCCCGACGAACGCCCGCAGGGCGGGCAGCTCCTTCGCGGCCTCGGCGGCCGCGGCCTCGCTGCGGGCCTGAAGAGACGCGACTGCGGGGTGGTCCTTCGGGAGGGGCGTGGCGACGAGGTGGCTGAAGCCCACGAAGAACGGTCCGCCGACCCTCACGTCATGGGTCCCCGGGGGCAGGTAGGCAGCGCCGAGCGCGGTCACGTGGACCTGCTGTCGGAGGTCGGCCTCGCTGAAGGAGAGCCGCTGGTCGACCTTGAGGTTGGCGACCTGCAGCCGGATCGACGGCACGGCGTTCGGGTCGGCCGAGGGGTGCACGAGGTCGAACTGCCAGTAGCCGGCCGCGTCGACCTCGTGGCGGAACCGAACGCTGCTGTCCTTCGGCACCTCGACCGGACGCAGCAGGTCGCCGTCCATCGCGAGGTTCTGGCGATCGACGCCCTTGGCCGCGCGATAGACGGTGGCCTCGTAGGGGAAGAACGGGACCTCCTCGTCGAGGCCCGTCACGGGGCGCGGGTCCTCGAGCGGGATCAGCAGCCGCTCGTTGCTCTCGAGCAGGTAGCCCCGCGAGGCGCTCACGCGCATCTCGAAGTCCCCGTGGTCGGGGAAGACGCGCTGGAGCTCGAGCTTGATGTTCGGCGAGGGCCCCTGCCACGCGCCGGGCGCGACCTCGCGATGGGGCAGCGCCCCGTACAGGATCACGCCCTCGGGGACGCTCCGCCAGCGGCTCTGGGAGGAGCCGCGCAGCCCCACGCTGATCTTGCGCCGGACGGCGTCGTAGGACGGGTCGTCCACCGGCTGTCCGAGGGGGTCGAGCACGTCGATCCGGAAGTCGTTCGACGGGAAGACGACCGACTGGTAGCCGCCGGTCTGAGCCCCGACGTGGCCGACCCCCTTGCCCTTGCCGAACTCGACGCGGTACCGGACGGGCTGCGGCCGCGGTCCGAGCACGATGGCGTCGGCGATCGCCTGACGCGCCACCTGCTGGTAGGTGTCGAGGTGGAGGGGCGAGGCCTGGAGCACCTCCCCGTTGTTCGTGAACCCGAGCTTCGACTTGCCGTCGTCGGGCAGCACCTTGCCGAACTCGGCCTCGACCCCGAGCAGGGCGCGGAGGGTGTGGGTGTACTGGTCCTTGTTGAGGCGCCGGAGGACCGGCTCCAGCTCCTCGGAGCGCGCCCGGCTCGCGGCGGCGAGCGCGTCGTCCAGCCAGGTGACGAGGGCGCGGCGCTGGTCGTCCTCGAGCTGGTCGGCCCGTCGGGGCGGCATGTCGCCCAGGTTCACCACGTCGAGCACGTGGCTCCAGGCCTCGGCGTCGGGCCCGGTGAGCAGGTCGGGATCGAGCATGTCGATCCGGAAGTTCGCCTTCTGGCGCTCCTCGCCGTGGCAGCCGAAGCAGTAGCGCTCCAGCACCGGGCGCACGTCCGCACGGAAGCGCTCAGTGAGGTCCTCCCCCGCGTGGGCCGCGGGGCAGACCCCGGCCAGGACCCCGAGGAGTCCGAGGGTGGAGCGGAACGAGCGACTCGGGCGACCCATCACGGAACGAGAATAGCACGCCTCCGCGCTTCTTCAGGGGTGCACACGCAGCCCGTACGCGCGACAGGCCGCGCATGGCGCAACGCACTCCGGGCGCAGGATCCCGGACGCCCAGTGCTATGACCCCACCGCGCACAGCGCTGTGAGTCGTCAGCGCGGGGTCATGCGCACCCTGAAGGGCCACGCAGGATGCATGCGCCGGTCCGTCGCAACCCCGCGCGGCTGCGAGGCGAGCCGGGCCCTCCTCAGCGCGGGGCCGTGATCGGGTCGGGGACCACGCGCAGGGTCGCACGCTGCTCCTCGGCGCCGCCGCGCAGGACGAGGGTGTACTCGCCCTCGGCCGGGCCGCTGGACCAGCGCCGCCGGGGGCCGGTCCACAGCAGGCGATGCAGGCCAGGCTCGGCCGGGACCTCGAGCTTGGCGCGACTGCGGCCGCCGGACTCCAGGACCTCGACGGTGAGGCCGTCCGGCGCGGCGGTCGGGTCGCCCACCCACACGTGGATGGCCGCTCCACCCTCCGGATTGGAGCCGAACCAGTCGGCGTGGCCGGACGACGTGCTGAGGCTCCTGCGCTGCCAGCGCACGAGGTCTGCGGGGGGCAGCAGGGCGTGAGCCTGCTCGCGCGTGCCCTCGTCGAGGTGCGCGAGGGCGGCCACGTCGAGCGACCAGAAGCCGCGCCCGTGCGTGGCGAGGACGAGCTCGCGGTCCCGCGCGTGCAGCTTCAGGTCGTGCACCGCGATGGTGGGGAGCCCGCTCCCGAGGGGGCTCCAGGTGGCGCCCCCATCGAGGCTGACCTGCACGCCGTGCTCGGTGCCCACGTACAGGATGCCCTCCTGGGCCGGGTCCTCCGCGATCACGTTCACGGGGGAGTGCGGCAGGCCAGCGTCGATGCGCGTCCAGGTCCGCCCCAGGTCCTCGGTGCGCCAGACCATCGGGCGGAAGTCGTCCTCCCGGTAGCCGGTGCACGTGACGAAGGCTCGCTCGGGCGCGTGCTCGGAGAGCACGACGCGGCTGACCCACCAGCCGTTCGGAAGGCCGGCCAGCTTCCCGCTCAGGTTGGTCCAGGTGTGCCCCCCGTCGCGGGTGAGCTGCACGAGGCCGTCGTCGGTGCCGACCATCAGGGTGTCGGGCTCGAACGCGCTCTCGGCGACCGTGGTGATCGTGCAGTGCGGGACGTTGCCGGCGATCTTCTCGGGGTTGGCGGTGGTCAGGTCCTCGGTCACGAGCGACCAGGTGTCGCCGCGGTCGAGCGACTTGAACAGCCGGTTGCCCCCGAACCACACGGTGCGCGGGTTGTGCCGCGAGAGCAGGATCGGGGAGTTCCAGTTGAAGCGGTACTCCTCCCCCTCGGGAGCGCGGGGCTGGATGCCCTGGCTCGACCAGGAGTCCACGTCGCGGCGGTAGATCCAGCCGAACTGGCTCTCGCCGTAGACGGTGCTCGGATCCTCGGGGTCGATCTGGGCGTAGAAGCCGTCCCCGCCCCCCACGCGGTACCACTCGCCCGTGCCGATGCCGCGCGGGTCGCGCGAGGTCGAGGGCCCGCCCCAGGTGCCGTTGTCCTGGGTGCCGCCATAGACGCGGAAGGGCCAGGACTGGTCGAGGCCCACGGCGTAGAACTGCGCCAGGGGCAGGTTGTCGAAGTGACGCCAGGTCCGCCCGCGGTCCGTGGAGAGGTGCAGCCCGCCGTCGTTGCCGAGCCAGACGCGACGCCCGTCGCGCGGGTCGACCTCGACCGCGTGGTGGTCCACGTGCGTCCCCTGGGCGAGGTTCGCGTCCCAGCTGCGGCCGCCGTCGTCACTCCAGGAGAGGGGCACGCCGCAGACGTAGAGGCGCGCCTCGTCGCTCGGGTCCACGCGGATCTGGCCGTAGTAGTAGGCGGGGCTTCCGCCGATGGGCTCGCTGGAGCGCTTCTCCCAGGAGGCGCCGCCGTCCTCGGTGATCCACACGCTGCCCCCGACCTCGCGCATGGTCGGGGTCCGATCGACCGC
This sequence comes from Planctomycetota bacterium, assembly GCA_011524785.1. Lineage (GTDB taxonomy): Bacteria > Planctomycetota > UBA1135 > UBA1135. The sequence goes on from WTJQ01000367.1 coordinate 10,151, forward strand.
CAGCTGCAGGGCGGACCGGCTGATGCGCAGGGTGCGCTCCTCGTCCCCACGCCGGACCACCAGCTCGACCTCGGCATCGGGATCCATGGCCGCGAGGCCGGTGGACCAGGACCACAGGCGATCCAGCGGGTTGCCCGCGAGGCTCACCAGCACGTCTCCCTCGCGCAGGCCCGCGCCGTGGGCGCCACCCCCGCGAGGCGCTGCGGTCACGGTGCGCACGCCCTTGGCGAAGCGCGTCTCGAGGGACAGGGTCGGATCCTCGTCGGGAGCCACCTCGATCCGGTTCTGGTCGCTGATGGAGGCGAAGAACACGCCCGCGCGACCCGGGAAGGCGGTCAGGCCGATGCGCCCGATGTCCCCCTCCGGCAGGCCGCTGCAGCGCTGCCAGGTGGCGCCACCGTCCGTGGAGCGGTGGATGGCCGAACCCGGTCCGTTGCCGTCGAAGTCCCAGGCGCGGCGCAGGCGCTCGTAGGAGGCCGCCAGCACGGTGTCGGGATCGGCCGGGTCGAGGGCGACGTCCACGACGCCCACGGTCGGCCCGAGGTCGAGCACCTTGGTCCAGGTCGCGCCGGCGTCGTCCGTGCGGTAGAGCCCGCGCTCCTCGTTCGCGGTGTAGAGGTGCCCGAGCGCGGCGACGAAGGCCACGCGCGAGTCGTCGGGGTGCAGGACGATGCGCCCGATGTGGTGGGTCTCGTCGAGCCCGAGGTGGCTCCAGGTCTTGCCGCCGTCGGTCGTGCGATAGATCCCGTTGCCCCAGTAGGAGCTGCGCTGGTTGTTGGCCTCGCCGGTGCCGACCCAGATCACGTCCGGGTCCGCGGGGTCCCAGGCGATGTCGCCGATCGAGATGCTCGCCTCGTGCTGGAAGATGCACTCCCAGGTGACGCCCTCGTTCCGCGAGCGCCAGAGGCCGCCCGAGGCGGACGCCGCCAGGACGTCCAGCGGATCGTCGGCGCGGATCCCGATGTCGACGATCCGGCCGCTGAAGGTGCTGGGGCCGAGCTCACGGCAAGCGAGGGCCGGCAGCGCGGGATCGGTCGGGGCGGGGTCCTGGGGGGCGGCGGAGGCCGACGCCCAGGCCATGCAGAGGGGGAGGAGGAGCAGGCGCATGGGTTCCCCTTGGATCGGCAGGATCGGCCGGTTCGGCAAGCGGGGACGTCATATTAGGGCCTCGCCACGAAACCGAGTTCGAAGCGACACGCCTCGTACACGGCGTCGCGCCGCCGCAGGCGCTCTGCGGCCGCACCTCGCCATCCGGGCACCCGCCGCGCCCTCCAGGGGCCGCTCCGGTAGGCTCCAGGGCGCATGAAGACCCCCCAGCCCTCCGCCGATCCTGCGGCGTACTGGCGCGCCAACCTGCGGCTCGTGCTGACGCTGCTGGTCGTCTGGTTCGCGGTCTCCCTCGGCGCCGGCGTCCTGTTCCGCAGCGCCCTGGACGCCTGGACCCTGCCCGGAACCGGCTTCCCCCTGGGCTTCTGGTTCGCCCAGCAGGGCTCGATCCTCGTCTTCGTGGTCCTCATCGCGATCTACGTGCGCGGCGCGGCCCGCCTCGACCGCCGGTTCGGGGTCGAGGAGGAGGCGGACCAGTGACCGTCCAGGACTGGACCTTCCTGATCGTGGGGCTGACGTTCAGCCTCTACATCTTCATCGCCATCCGCTCGCGCGCGTCCTCCACGGGCGAGTTCTACGTCGCGGGGACCGGCGTGCCGCCGCTCGCCAACGGGATGGCGACCGCCGCGGACTGGATGAGCGCCGCCTCGTTCCTCGGCATGGCGGGGCTGATCAGCTTCCTCGGGTACGACGGCTCCGTCTACCTCATGGGCTGGACGGGCGGGTACGTGCTGCTGGCGATCCTGCTCGCGCCGTACCTGCGCAAGTTCGGCAAGTTCACCGTGCCCGACTTCATCGGGGACCGATACGAGTCGGGCTTCGCGCGCAAGGTCGCCGTCTTCGCCGCGATCTTCGTCTCCTTCACCTACGTCGCCGGCCAGATGCGCGGCGTGGGCGTGGTCTTCAGCCGCTTCCTCGAGGTGAGCGTCGAGAAGGGCGTCGTGATCGGCATGGCGATCGTGTTCACCTACGCGGTGCTCGGCGGCATGAAGGGCATCACGTGGACCCAGGTCGCGCAGTACGCGATCCTGATCGTGGCCTTCCTCGTGCCCGCCGTGTTCATCTCGCAGATGCTCACGGGCAACCCGATCCCCCAGCTCGGGTTCGGGGGACGCCTCGAGGGCCCGCTGGGCCAGGAGGTCGCCACGGGGGGTGCCTGGCTGCTCGACACCCTGGATCGCCTGCACGACGAGCTCGGGTTCGCGCCGTACACGGACGGCTCCAAGCCGGTCGTGGACGTGTTCTGCATCACGCTCGCGCTGATGGTCGGCACCGCGGGCCTGCCCCACGTGATCGTGCGCTTCTACACGGTCCCCAGCGTGCGCGCCGCGCGGACGAGCGCCTTCTGGGCCCTGCTCTTCATCGCGATCCTCTACACGGCGGCGCCCGCCGTGGCCGCCTTCGCCCGCACGAACCTGATCCACGCCGTGGACGGCGCGCGCTACGTCGCGGGCGAGGCCGCTCCCGACCCCGGGGAGAAGGCCCTGCCGGAGTGGTTCCGCACCTGGGAGGACACCGGGCTCATCGCCTGGGTCGACAAGAACGGCGACGGCCTCGTGCAGTACCGCAAGGGCCCGGCCTTCGGCGCCCTCGATGGGAACGCGAAGCCCGTCTTCGCGGAGGAGCGCGGTCCCGCGGGGCAGCGCGTGGTGGCCAACCCGCCCACCGAGGGGCCCAACGAGCTCTACGTGGACCGCGACATCATGGTCCTCGCCAACCCCGAGATCGCGGGACTGCCGGCCTGGGTCATCGGCCTCGTGGCCGCCGGGGCCCTGGCGGCCGCGCTCTCCACCGCCGCCGGCCTGCTGCTCGTCGTGTCGACCGCGGTCAGCCACGATCTCCTCAAGCGCGGCTTCGCACCGAACATCAGCGAGCGCGGCGAGCTCATCGCGGCGCGCTGTGCGGCCGCGGTCGCGGTCGTGGTCGCCGGCATCCTCGGGATCTACCCGCCGGGCTTCGTGGCCCAGGTGGTGGCCTTCGCGTTCGGACTCGCGGCCAGCTCGTTCTTCCCCGCGATCGTGCTCGGCATCTTCAGCAAGCGCATGAACAAGCTGGGCGCCGTCACCGGGATGGTGGTCGGTCTCGCCTTCACCGCCACCTACATCATCTGGTTCAAGTTCGTGGACAACGGTCCCGGGGCGAGTGAGCGCTGGCTCTGGGGCATCTCCCCCGAGGGCATCGGCTCGATCGGCATGCTGCTGAACTTCGCGGTGGCGCTCGTGCTGCAGCGCTTCGGCCCCCCGCCGACGACCGAGACCCAGCAGATGATCGAGGACATCCGCGTCCCGCGGGCGTCCTGAGGCCCG
>WTJQ01000319.1:0-1730 GCA_011524785.1 Planctomycetota bacterium
CTCTCGAGGCTCCTGTCCCCACTCGCGCGCCTCGTCGAGACCGGACTGCTGGCGCCATCCCAGCGCGCCCCGTTCCGCTTCGTCCAGGCCGCCCTCCCCGCCGAGCGCGACTTCGCCGTGCGCGCCTGGCCCCTGGGCTTCGCGCCCCTCGCCCTCCTGGCCGTGGGGGCAGATCCTGCGACCGACCACGGGCGCGGCCTGTACGCCCTGGCCTGCTTCGCGCCGGCGGCCTACCTGCCCGTGTTCATGACCTTCGTGCCGACCACGGCGACCCCGGAAGCACGCTGGCTCCTCGACGCCGCCCCGCTCGCGGCGCGCGACGAGGCCGTCGGCGCGCGCTGGGCGGTGTTCGTGCGCGTCGTCGTGCCGCTCCAGGCCGCGATCAGCGGTCTGCTCCTCGCGGCGGTCCCCGCGGCCGAGGTGGCCGCCTGGTCCCTCATCTCCCTGGCGCTCTCAGGGCTGGTGCTCGCGCTGGCGTGGGCCGGCTCGGTCGAGGGCGCGCCGCTCTCGAGTCCGGCGACCGAGCTCGGGGGTGCGTTCGAGGGCGGAGGTGGAGGCCTACTGCTCAACGCGCTCCTGGCCGGGGGCGTGGCGCTCGCGACCTGGCGTTCAGCGCCCGGACCGCTCCTCGCGGGAGGGATCGCAGCGGCGACCCTCACCCTGCTCGTCGCTGCAGGCCGGCGGGCTCAGGCGTAGCGCGCACGCGCCGCCGTCAGGAACTCCTCGAGGTCGGGAGCCAGCGGGCTCTCGACGGTGATCCGCTCGCCGGTGCGCGGGTGGTCGAACGCGATCCGGTGGTGGTGGAGGGCCTGCCGAGGCAGCTCGAGCAGGCGCTCGTCCTCGGCGGTGAGCACGCCGTCCGACGCGCGTAGGAAGAGCTCCTCGTCCGGCCCGTAGAGCTTGTCCCCCACGATGGGCAGGCCGATGGCGGCGAGGTGCACGCGGATCTGGTGCTGGCGCCCGGTGAAGAGCTCGCAGGCGATCAGCGCGTAGGGACCGACCTCCTCGAGCACGCGCCAATCGGTGCGCGCGGCCAGTCCGTCCTCGCCCACGGCCATCTTCACCCGCACGCGACTGGCCGTCGCGGAGCGGATCGGGAGCTCGACGCTCCCCGCGGGGCCCGGCGGAGTGCCGCGACACACGGCGAGGTAGTGCTTGTCGTTCGTCCCCGCCTCGAACTGCCGCCGCAGGTCGGTGTGGGCGCGGGGACTCCTCCCGACCAGCACGATGCCGCTGGTCTCTCGGTCGAGCCGATGCGCGAGCCGCGGGGCCTCGCCCCGCTCGGCCATGCGGTCCGCCTCGCGCGCATGGATGCGCTGGATGAGCGTGTCGTTGACGTGTCGGCCGCTCGGGTGCACCGGCACCATCGGCGGCTTCTCCACCGCCAACAGGTCGTCGTCCTCCAGCAGTACCGCGACGGCGCTGGCGGGCCCCTCGGGCGCGGGGAGCCGGAGGTCGGGCGGGATGACGACCTTCACACGCGTGCCGTGCAGGAGGCGTCGCCCTGGGCGGGTCTCCAGCTTCCACTCCCCCCGCCCGTGCGGCGCCTCCGGGGCCGCTGGGTCGAGGTAGACGAAGCGGTCCTTGATCAGCCGCTGGATCGAGGAGCGCGACCGCCAGGTCAGGTGCGCGCCGAGGAAGTGGTCGAGCCGCACCTCCAGCTCGTCCTTGCGGGTCTGGAAGAAGCTGCCGTCCACCTCGAGGAGCACCTCCTCGGGCGGCCGGTTCAG
>WTJQ01000319.1:1830-3382 GCA_011524785.1 Planctomycetota bacterium
GAGCCGCGCGGCCTCTCGGCTGCGCGGCTCCTGCATCGAAGGCGGGGGACCTCCGGACTCCGTACCCGTGGAGTCCTCAGGCCCGGCGACGACGCACGCGGCGGTTGGGGTCGTTCTTGCGGGTGGCCTTCTGGATGGTGCGCAGGCGCTCGCGGCGCTCACGACGACGCTGGTCGGAGCGCTTCTCGTGGTAGGCGTTGGCCTTGGCGAGCTTGAAGATGCCGCCGAAGTTGCACTGGCGCTTGAAGCGGCGCAGCGCAGCCTCGAGGGACTCGTTGGAGCGGACGGTGACCTTGATCACGTTGGACGATGCTGGTGTGGGTACGGAGGGGTGTCGCGCCGGCCGGCTGCAGAGCGCAGGCCCAGCGAGAGCGGCCGAACAAGATACCGACGGGGGGCCCATCCGTCCAAGGTGGCCCTGGAAAAGGGGGTCTGGGGCTGCCATCCTCCGGCCGTGTCCGGACCGACCGCGGAGCCGCCCGAGGGGGACGAATCCGGCTCCCAGGGGGCCCTGCAGGGGCTGGTGGAGCGGGTCACCTACCACAAGGAGGACACGCTCTACACCGTCCTGCGGGTGCTCCCCGAGGCCGGGTTCACGCCGAAGGGAGCCACCGGCAGCCTCTTCGCCCCCACCCGGGTCACGGCGGTCGGGCGCATCGCGGATCCCGTCGAGGGCCAGCGGCTGCGCCTGACCGGGCGCTGGACGCGCCACGCCACCCACGGCGACCAGTTCGAGTTCGAGGCCGCTCAGCCCCTCGACCCCGGGGACGAGGCGGGGCTCGTGCGGTACCTCGCCAGCAAGGCCTTCGAGGGGGTCGGGGAGACCCTCGCGCAGCGCATCGTCGAGCAGCTCGGCGTCGGCGCCCTCGACGTGATCCGCGACCACCCCGAGGCGCTCGACCAGGTGCCGGGGCTGCGCTCCGAGGTCCGCGACCGGCTGATCGAGAGCGTCCGTGGACGCCACGCCCAGCACCGCAGCGCGTCGTTCCTGATGGGCCTCGGTCTGGGTCCGGTCCAGGCGCAGACCGTCCTCTCCAGCCTCGGACCGGAGACGGAGGCCCTGCTGAAGGCCGACCCCTACACCCTCACGCGCGTCCGCGGCATGGGGTTCCGGACGGCGGACCGCGTCGCCCGCGAGATGGGTCTCGAGCCGAACGACGAGCGCCGCCTCGTGGCGGCCCTCGAGCACTGCCTGAGCCGCGCCTCGGACGAGGGGCACTCCCTCGTGCGCCAGGGTGACCTGCTGCAGGCCGCGCTCGACCTGCTCGAGGGCGTCGCCGACCGCGACGCCCTGCGCGCCGCGCTCGAGCGTCTGGCGCGCGAGGACCGCGCCGTCGTCGACCGAAGCCTGCTGCCGGACGCCGACCCCGCGCACGACGAGCACCCCGTCTACCTGCCGTGGCTGCTGGCCTCCGAGAGAGGCCTGGCGCGGAACCTGGCGCGCCTGCTCGCCGTTGGCCCGGTGGAGCCGCTCGCCGATGAGGGGCGGCTTCGGAGGGCCGCCGAGGCCTCGGGCATCGAGCTCCACGAGGACCAGCGCAGCGCGGTCCTG
>WTJQ01000365.1 GCA_011524785.1 Planctomycetota bacterium
ATCCTCGGCCACCCTGCGCCAATTGGGGGAATATTTTCCCCCATTATTTGCCAAGGCCCGTTTCAGAGGCTCCAGAGCCGTCTCATGAGCCCGAGCGGGGACCAGACCCTCGAGGCCCATGCCCGGACCAGGGCCCCAAGGCCCTCCACGGGGTGAGACCCTCGAAACGGGCCAGGTCTCGGTCGCGCCCCCATGGATCACGACCTCCAAGCCCCTCGTGACCTCGCTCCACCGAGGTGGGGAAGGGAGGTTCAGGCGTCCCCAAGGGTGCCCCGGAGGCCCTTGGATCAGCTGCTGCGGCCGCACCCGCTCGTGGAGCACACGACCGGGGCGGTCGCCCAGGTAGCGCCGGGGAGCGCCTCGCCAGCACGAGCGCTCGCCGAGACCCCAGGACCAGCCCGTGGCCGATCCTCGAGGGAGCCGTCCTCACCTCGCGCCCCTCTCGGCCGCGGGCCGTCACGCACGACCTCACGCCTCGTGCGCCGCGGAAGCTCCCCGCTGGGGCCAGGCGGCGGCGGGGCTCGGGCCGGGGCACGCGCCAACGCGCCTCCTCGAGGCAGCCCATGCAGACGGCCCCACCCGTAGGAGGGGCCGCAGGATGGTCGCACGAGGAGCCGCGGGGCTCACCCCTGAGCGACCCTCAGGTCACGCGCATCCAGAACTTCTGGATGAACTCGGCGACGTTCGCCTTGTCGCGCGACAGCAGGGCACCGCTGGACTCGCTGCAGCAGTGGGTCGCGGAGTTCGGGATCTCGTCGGGCCCCTCGACGCGCACCTGGATGGTCGAGGTCCCGCCGAGCAGGCCGTTCTTCTTGGTCGCCTCGATGCAGAGGGCGTCCTCGTCCACCTTGGTGAGGACCCAGCCCGGCATGTCCGCCGCCATCTCGCGCGCAGCGCCGAAGATGTCCGACTTCACGCGCGGAACGCGCACCGGCTGGTGCCAGCGCGCGGACGCCTGTTCGCTCGTCTCGAAGCGGCCCATGGAGAACGCCCGTAGAGGCCCCTGGAGGGGCCTCAGAGGGGTCACTTCGCCGCGGCGCGCGCCAGCTGGGACTTCTTCCGAGCGGCGGCGTTGGCGTGGATGATGTTGCGCTTGGCGGCCTTGTCGACGCGCTTGACCGCCTCGGGGAGGGCGGCAGCAGCGGCCTCGGGCGTCTCGGCCTGCATGACCTTCTTCACGGCCGTCTTCATGGCGCTGGAGATGGCCTTGTTGTGCACGCGGCGGCGCTCGTCCTGGCGCAGGCGCTTCTTGGCTTGTTCGGTGTTCGGCATGGGGGTCGGACCCGGGGGTCCTGGGGATCAGTCGGTGCGCAGTCGTTCCATCTTGGCCGCCACGTCCCGATACCCGATGTCGGTCTCGAAGATCCGGCTGTAGCAGCTGCGGGCCTGGGCGTGATCACCTTCGGCCTCGTAGATGAGCCCCAGATTGTACAGGACCTCCCGCCCCCTGTCGTCAAGGCCGGAACCCTCGCCCAGGGCCGCCTCGAACTGCTTCCGGGCGAGGTCGAGGAAGCCCTTGGCCTTGAAGGCCAGCCCCATCCGGAAGTGGGCCTCGGCCTCCAGGCGGGGGTCGGCGAGGGCCTTCTGGAGCTCGGCCAGGGCCCCGTCGGCGTCCCCGGCGTCGAGCAGGTGGGTGCCGAGGGCCAGGCGTGCCTGGGAGTCGCTGGGGCGCGCCTCCACGGCCCGCCGCAGGCGCTTGCCCTCCAAGCCGGCCAGGCGCTCCTCGAGCCGATCGGCCTCCTCGGTGTCCCCGAGCTTGTCGGCACGGGCGATGGCCCGCTTCAGGGAGGCGACCTCCAGGCGGTCGGCCCGCTCTCGCAGGTCCGCGTCGTCGCCGCGGAACGAGAGGGCCCGCTCCACGAGGTCGAGGGCCGCGGCCGGGTCCTTCAGCTTCTCCTGGACGTCGGCCAGCTGCAGCAGGACGTCCACGTCGGTCGTGTCCCGGGCCAGCACCTCCTCGAGGCGGTCTCGCTCCGACTCCAACTCCTCGGGGGTGAGCTGCTTGCGCTGCGCGCGCTCCAGGGCCTGGGCCTGGTCCTGATCGACGACCTGCTCCCGGCTGTGCTGGACCTCCTCGTAGCGCCCCTTCTGGAGGGCCGCCTCGGCCGCGAGGTCCTTGCGCGCCTTCATGGCATCCCGGTCGCGCGGGTCGGCCTCGAGGGCCCGCTCGTAGTACTCCAGGGCCTTCAGCGGCTCGCCGGTGGCAGCCATCATCGCACCCGCGCGCTTGAGCCCCTCGGGATTGCGCGGATCGAGCTCGGTCACGAACTCGTAGACCGCCAGGGCCGAGGAGGAGTGCCCGCCCGCCTCGAGCGCGTTCCCCAGCTCGAGGTTCGCCTCCACGTCGACCGGGTTGGTGGCCAGGTAGCTCTCGAAGCCCTTCGCCGCCGCGTCCCAGCGCCCCGCCTTGGCCATGCCCTTGGCCGCCGTGAGCGGCCCGGCTCCCTTCAGCTTGCCGAAGAGGCCGCCGCCCTTCTTGGCCTGGTGGCGCTTGAGCAGGGCCTGCCGCAGGCCAGCCCGCGCCTCCCCCACGTCGGGGTTGATCTCGAGCAGCTGCTGGTAGAGCTGGATGGCGAAGTCGTAGTTGCGGCGACGGGCCGCCTCCTCCGCCTTCTGGATGTGCTTGGAGTAGTCCACGGGATGCTCGTCGAGGTGCGGCGCCGGGGCCTGCGACCGCTCGCTCGAAGATAGCAGAGCGCCCCCCGGCGCCTGGGAGCGGGTAGCTATCCTGTCGAGAGCGGGCCCCGGGGCCCGAGATCGCCATGGCCGAGTCCCTCGAGTTCGACCTCACGCTCTATCCCTCCCCCGTCCTCCGCAAGGTCGCGAGCCCCATCGAGGCGTTCGACGACGAGGTGAAGGGCATCGTCGCGGGCATGTTCGAGCGCATGTACGAGAGCAGCGGCGTCGGCCTGGCCGCTCCGCAAGTGGGTCTGAAGCTGCGGATCCTGGTCTACAACGAGACCGGCGACCCCGAGCAGAAGGACAAGGAGGTCGTGCTGATCAACCCGGTCATCACCTCGCGGACCGGGGACACGACCCACTACGACGAGGGCTGCCTGTCGTTCCCAGGGATCTACGCCGAGATCGCGCGGCCCGACGCCTGCACGGTCGAGGCCCAGGACGCGGACGGCCAGCCCGTGAAGCTGGAGCTCTCCGGCTTCGAGAGCCGCATCGTCCAGCACGAGCACGACCACCTGGAGGGGATCCTGCTGGTGGATCGGATGAGCGCGGGGGACAAGCTGCGCAACAAGGGGGCGCTCGAGGAGCTGGTGGAGCGGTACAAGGCTGAAAAGGGCTGAGCCGCGCTGCCGAGGCCAGGGGGGAGGCTGGGCTTCCCCTGGAGCCCAGGACCGTTCTGGCCCAAGGGCCGCGTGGTT
>WTJQ01000072.1 GCA_011524785.1 Planctomycetota bacterium
GGCCAGCACCGCGACCCAGGAGCTCCGCGGCGCGGCGGCGCCGGCGTCGGCGTCGGCGTCGGAAGAGGTCACCGATCCGGCAGACGGGACGCCCGAGTCGGCGTGGCCGGCCTCCCCAGCTTGCCTGGGCGCAGGCGCCGCTGCCTCCCCGCCCATGGCGGCCTCGCAGGCCACGCAGATCACGCGCTCGCCAAGACGGCGGGCCTTGCCGGAGGCGAGGTCCGCCGCGGGGACGGACTCGTTGCACAGATCGCAGAAGACCAGCTCGATGCTCATGGGGCGCAGCCCGCGGATCGCGGGCCCGGGCATCCTAGCCGCTGTTCACGGGCCACCCGAACGGAGCAGCCTCCAGCGTCGCTCCGAGCAGCGCCCCGAGCCGTCTCCCACCATCAGGCGCCGGGACTCGACGCCATCGGCGCCGCTCCAGCGGTGGGCCTCACTGTGCGGACGGCTCGACCGCCTGCAGCGGGTCCGAGCGGCGGGCCGCGTCCCACTGGCGCCAGCGCTCGACGGCCTCGGCGCAGCTGCCGGGCTCCTTGCGCGGGTCGAACCCGAAGCGCATGCGCGTGGTCTCCTGGAGCGTGCGCGCACACAGCGCGCGCGCCCAGAGGCTCGGGCTCTCGAGCCCCTCGATCAGGACCCAGGACCAGGTCCAGTCCCCCAGCACCATGTGGCAGCGGGCGCGCTCGAGCCGCAGGGTCGGGCGGTCCTCGCCGGGGAACTCGAGCTCGCGCAACGGCCCCAGCAGCCGCGGGTCGGCGGTGGAGGCCAGGCAGCTCAGGGCGAGCGCGCGGGCCTCGTCCGTGGGGCCAGCCTCGACCAGCTGGAACAGGGTCGGATAGGCGACCTCGCCGGTCCCGACGAACCAGCGGATGAGCTCGTACTTCTCCTCCAGGCCGTGCGCGTAGGTCAGCCGCGCGGCCTGGGCCTCGAGCTGGCGCTGGAGGGAGGCACTGGGCTGGATCCACGTCGGCTCGGCGCCCGGCTCGAAGCTCGGCTGGGAGGCCTGGGTGGAGGCGCAGCCCGCAGCGCCAAGGGTCGCAAGGAGGGCGAGGGCAGTGAGGCGCAGGGAGGTGGGCATGACGAGTCGTGCGGGCGGAATGGGTGTCCGGACCACGAGGGGCACCCTCGCGGCTCCGAATGAGTCATCGACGAGCGGGGTTGCCGGGCTTGAGGGGGGCGCGCCGGCGCCCTCCAGGGCGCGCGAGGCCCGCGAGGGCCAGCAGCCCGAGTCCCGCTCCCGTCAGGAGGCCCGGCGCGCTCCCATCCGGGTCTTGGACCGGGACGGAGCGGGCCGGCACGGAGGTCAGGGCCGGCCAGGGCGGCCGCACGAGGTCCGGCGGCAGGGGCAGCGGCGCCGGCAGACGCGTGGCGAGCGCCTCTCCGTCCCAGAGCTCCAGGAGGAGGCTCGGCGACGCGGAGCGGAGGGCGGGGTCCGGAGGGAGGCGCACCTCCCGCGGTCCCCCGGGGTCGCCAGCACGCGGGGCCACGGGCCACGCGGCAACGACCTCGTCCGGCAGCTGGACGCCCAACAGGTCCCGCCCCCCACGCCGCAGCAGCCGCGCCTCGAGGGGGCGACCGGCGCCGATCCCGCGGACCCGCGGAGGCTCCTCCGAGAGGTCCAGCCACGCCTGGTCCGCCTCCCCCTCCTGCGGGAGCAGGCCGAGGACGAGCTCGGTCCAGAGCGGGGCGAGCTCCGCGCTCCCCGGGGAGAGGGCCGCGCCCATGACTCGACCAGCACCGCGCCGGGCGAGGGCGAGCAGCGGAGCCCCGTCGGGCTCCACGAGCAGCGCAGAGGCCTCGGCCTGGAGCGCCGCACGACGGGCCCCCCCGTGGACGAGGTCCTGCCGGCCGCTCCACGCGCTCGCCAGCGCCGCGAGTTCTGCAGGCGGCTCGGGGTGAACGAGCACGGGCCCCGGCGGAAGCCGGTGCTCGGCGGTGACGAGTTCCTCCAGCAGCGTGCCGAGGCCCTCGAGGTCTCCTCCCTCGTGCAGAGGCTCTTCGTCGCGCAACAGATTGCGCAGTGCCTCGCGGGCCGCGCGCCGCCCACCGCTCTCGACGGCGACGACCGCGAGGTCGGCCTGCTGCGCCGCGAGGCCGTCCCGGAGACTCGGCTGCAACACGCTGCTCCCGTGGCTCGAGTGCCCGTCACTGAGGAGCACGCACAGGGAGCGCCGGCCGGCAGTGGCGCGCGTTGCCGCCAGCTCCTCCAGCACCTGGGCGATGTCGGTCGCCCCGCCGGGCACGCGCGCTCCCAGCAGACGCTCCAGTCCCGCGGCCAGGGGACCGAACTGGCCGGGCTCCACGGCCAGCAGCGGCTCCCCGAGACGGGTCGTGAACAGGCGCACCTCCAGGCCGTCCGAGGCGGGCAGGGACGACGCCAGCGAACGCACGGCCGCCCGGACCTGGGACCACGGCGGGCCCGTCATCGAGCCCGATCCGTCCACGGCGAGGACGACGTCGCGCGGGCCGCGCGGCGCGGGCGCCGGGAGGAGCGGGAGCAGGTCGGCAGCAGGCGGCAGCTCCGGCCCGTCGACCAGTCCGGCCCACGCGCCTCCCTGGCCGGCGTGCAGCCAGAGCCCGCCCCCCTCGACCAGACGCCGGAGTCCGTCCCCCGGCAGCGAGCCGAGCGGCACCTCCACGGTCACGAGGGCCGCGGCCCCGCGCAGCTCGTCCCGCAGCTCCTCGAGCCCGCAGGAGACCACTTGCGCCCCGGCTCGCTCGAGGTCGCGCCGGAGGAGGAGGGTCGGTGTGCCCGCGGGGTCCACCACGACGATGACGGGACGGCCAGCCACCACGCCATCCGCGGCTCGCTGATCGTTCTCGTGCAGCGCGTCCCCGACCGCGCGGACCCGCGCCCGAACCGTGAAGCGCGCACCAGCCGGCGGCTCCAGCTGGAGAGAGAAGCTCCGACGCTCCCCCGTGCGCAGCCGAGCGAGGGGCTCCTCCACGACCTGGCGCCGACCGCCGGACTCGAGCTCGACCTCCAGGGTGGACTCCGCCGCCTCGGCGTGGGCCTCGAGCGTGACCTCCGCGAGGACGCCCGCGCCCTCGGGCACCCGCTGCGGGATGCGCAGGGAGGACACCGCCACGTCGGGTCGCACGGCGACACCGGGAAGGACCACATGGACCGCGTGCCCGGCCTCCGCGAGCGCCGCGGCCGCGCGACGCGGATCGCGCGAGGTCCCCAAGCCGTCCCCCACCACGACGACCGTGCCCGGCGCCCGCTCGCCGCCCTCAGCCAGCAGCTCCGCTGCCAGCTCGAGGGCGCCCGCGAGGTCCGTCGCTCCGTCGTCCAGCGCACGCCCCAGCAGGTCGTCGCCGGCATCCGGGCGCAGGAGCCGCTGGGCCGCCTCCACGGCCGGAGCCGGGGG
>WTJQ01000444.1 GCA_011524785.1 Planctomycetota bacterium
GGACGCTCCGCCAAGTCGCCGTGGCGAGGACCGCTGATCCGGGGTGCCCAGGCCAGCGAGCGCCAAGTCCTGTGGAGCCAGGAGGCGGGTGCGAGACGGCCGCCGGCAGTGGGACTCGAGCCGGAGGCGCCGTCGGGGCGCACGCCCCCCTGCCGATGCGGGTCGTGCCCGGCGCCCTCAGCGCGCGCGGAGGACGCGGGTGTTCCCCCGCCGCTGGGTCAGGCCCTCGGTGTCGAAGGCCTCCAGGATCGGGATGAGGAACTTCCGGGTCGTCCCGACGGCGTCGCGCAGCTCGGGGATCGAGAGCTCTCCGTTGCGCTCGCAGTTGGCGATCACCTCGGCCCGGATCGCCGCGTGCGCCTCGCCCCCCAGGAAGAGCTCGCCCCCCACGTGGACGGCGGCGCCCTGATCCACGAGCAGCCGCAGCATCTCCTGCACCTGGCCAGGACGCAGACCGAGGGAGGTGGCGAGATCCGCGGGACCAGGCGGCTGGGCCCGGCCCGTCTCGAGGGCGGCGAGGACGCGGTCGCGACGCTCCTGGGTCGCGGGGTCGAGCTGGACCTCCTCGCGTGCTGGCGCGAGGGCGCCGCCGGACTCCCGCCGCAGCTCCCCCTCCTCGGCCAGGTGCTCGACGAGACGGTCGACCAGGGCCGGCTCGAGGCGGACCCGAGCCCGCAGGTCGCGCACGTCCATGCGGGCGCGGTTCGGGTTGTCCTCGAACCAGCCCGAGAAGCCATCGCGCACGGCGTCGACCGCCAGGGAGAAGGCCTCCTCGTGGATCCAGCGCCCCGGCTGCAGCTCCCGGGCGCGCCCGGTACCAGCCAGGGCCTGCAGCAGCGCGCGCACCTCGGGGGCAGGTCGCTTCAGGTCGAGCGCCAGGTCGTCGAGGGTGACCCAGCGCTCGGGAGCGCGCGCGAGCAGGGACTCGAGCAGCGCCTCCAGGGAGTCGAGGCTCCGGGCCTGACGCTCGAGCTCGTCGAGGACGAAGCGCTTGAAGCGCTTCAGGCGGTAGCGGCTCTCCTCCAGCACCACACCGCCGCCGAGGGTCTCGAGCGGCGAGGCACGGCGGAGCACGAAGCGGTCGCCAGGCGCCGCGACCACGGGCTCGTCGAGCCGGAGCTGGACGAGGCCCTCCTGGCCCGGCTCCAGCTCCTCGTGGTCCAGGAGGACCACCTCGCCCAGCACCTCGGCGGTGCCCACGTGCAGGCGCACGGGGGTGCGGTTCGAGAGGGGCCGCGCGAGGCTGCCGAGGGTGCGGAGGGAGGCGCCGAGCATCCGCTGCGTGCGGAAGAAGCCGGGCGTCGCGAGCACGTGGCCGCGGGCGACGCTCTTGTGGTCGACGTCCGTGATGTTGACCGCGGTCGAGTGCCCGGCACGGCCCTGCTCGGTCGGCTCGTGGTAGGCCTGGAGCCCGCGCACCTTGCCGCGCTGTCCGCCGGGCAGCACCTCCAGGGTGTCCCCCACGGCGACGCGCCCGGAGACCGGGATGCCGGTGAGCACCGTGCCGAAGCCCTTGACGCTGAACACGCGCTGCACGGGGAGCCGGAAGACGCCCTCGTCGGATCGCGGCTCCACGTTGTCGGCCAGGGCGAGCAGTTGAGCGCGCAGGGCGTCCACGCCCTCCCCATTGGCGGCGGAGGTGCGCAGGATCGGGGCGTCGGCGAGGAAGGTGCCGGCCACGGTCTCGCGCAGCTCCTCCTCCGCGAGCTCGGCCATCTCGGGCTCGACGAGGTCGACCTTGTTGAGGACGAGCAGGCCATGGCGCACGCCCAGCAGGTCCATGATCTCGAGGTGCTCGCGCGTCTGGGGCATCACCCCGTCGTCGGCGGCCACCACGAGGACGACCAGGTCGATGCCCGTGGCTCCCGCCACCATGTTGCGCAGGAAGCGCTCGTGCCCCGGAACGTCGACGAGGCCCAGGCTGCGCCCGTCGGGCGTCCGCAGGCGCGCGAAGCCGAGGTCGATGGTCATCCCGCGCTCCTTCTCCTCCTCCCAGCGATCGGGGTCGATCCCGGTCAGGGCTCGAACGAGGGAGGACTTGCCGTGGTCGATGTGACCTGCGGTTCCGATGACGACGGGCTGGATCTCCAAGCGGGGCTCCTGGGGAGGGGAGCCTAGCGCCCGTCCCGCCGCACGGCACCGCACGGCACCGCACGGAAGGACGGCTCGGCGCCTCGAAGGGGTGCGCAAGGAGCCTCAGGTCGCGTGCCGCGCCCGAGGACCGCCCCCGCCGACTCCGGTCAGGCGGGAGCAGGCCCCCTTGCCGGCTCGTGGGACCCAGCAGGGCCGCGAGTGAGCCCTCGCCTGCCCGAGGCGAACGCCGCTGCCGGGGCGATGCCCCCACTTGCCCAGCTTGGGAAGGGGGATCCAAGGCACCCGAAAGGTGATCGAGTCGATCCGCCTCAGCACAACCGGCACCCCCACGAGGGCAAACCCGCGCGAACTGACGGCCTTAATGTACGAATATTAAGAATGAATGAGGCGAGTCTTGCCAATACAACAAGAAGCGGGGAGGGCAGGTTGCCCGGAGGGGCCCCGCAGCCGCCCGCACAGCGGGCAAGGAGAACTGCCTATGCGGAGAGCTCTGCTCTTCCTGGCGGGCTCGAGCCTCCTGGCTCCGAGCCACGCCCACGCCCAGGACCTCGTGGCGGTCACGCCCGGGGGGACCTGGGGCCTCGACCCTGCCACGGGTCAAACCAGCTTCCTGGCCCAGCAGGAGGAGCTACAGGGGGCCACGGACGGCGATCACCCGGGGACGATCTTCTCCCGGCTCGACACCCTGAACTTCCTGGTCCGGGTCGACGGCTCGGCGGGCACGCCGGTCGTGCTGGGGATGCTGGGCGCGCCGGTCCTCGAGCTCGCCTATGACGAGCTGGAGGGGCGCCTGTTCGGCACGGACGGAGGGTCCCTGTGGCGCCTCCCCGTTCCGATCGGGGCCGTCACCGACCTCGGCCCCCTCCTCGCGAACTCGGGGCTCCAGCCCGGCCCACTGCTCGCCCTCGACTTCGATCCCTCCAGGCGCGTGCTCGTCGCGGCGGACGCGACGCACCTCTGGCACGTCGATCCCGAGGACGCCACCTGCACGCTCGTCGGCCCGCATGGCCTGCCCTCGATCGGTGACCTCTACTGCGACCCGCGCACCGGGAGGCTGCTCGCAACCGTGGAGGCCCCCTCCGAGCTCGTGGAGCTCGACCCGCTCACCGGGGCCGCGACCCACCTGCACTGGCTCGGCATCGGCCCCGTGACCGGCCTCGCGAGTCCCGACGTCCGCGAGGCCGGCTCGCCGTACTGCAGCGCCGTTGCCAACTCGACCGGCGCAGCGGCGCGCACGTTCACGCATGGGATTGGGATCGCCTCGCTGGGAGGC
>WTJQ01000256.1 GCA_011524785.1 Planctomycetota bacterium
TTCCGGCAGGACAAGAACTTCTGGTACCTGACGGGGATCGAGTCGCCGGACGTGGCCCTCCTGCTCGACCTCGATCGCGGGGAGGAGGTGCTCTTCGTGGCCAAGCCCAGCGCGTTCAAGGAGAGCTGGGCCGGGGAGATCTGGGACGCCGACGACGCGTGGGTCCGGGACCTGACCGGCATCGAGGACGTGCGGGCCAACGACGCGGGCCGGGGGGCCAACCGCGCCCTGCTCGAGTCGCTCGACGACATGGTCGAGGCGCAGCCGGGCCGCCCCATCTGGACGATCCAGACCGGCTGGATCGGGCTGTCGGGCGCCTACGACTCCTCCGTGCCCTACGACGCCGCGCGTCGCAAGGACTCCCTCGACGGGCGCGAGTCCCGCGAGGACGCCCTCGCGCGCCACCTGCGGGAGCGCTACGCGGAGCGAGCGCTCGAGGTGAAGGACCTGACGCCCGAGCTGTGGGACATGCGCGTGATCAAGACGCCCGAGGAGATCGACGCCGTCCGCCGCGCCTCGCGCGCCTCGGCGGTCGCGCTGCGCGAGGCCATGCGCAGCACGCGCCCGGGCCTCGGCGAGTGGGACCTCGATGCTCTCCTCACTTGGCAGCAGCGCCGTGCCGGTGCGGATGGTCCTGCCTACGCCCCGATCGTGGGCTCGGGCGCGAACAGCCTGGTGCTGCACTACAACTTCTCCTCCCGCCGCATGCGGGACGGCGAGGTCGTCCTCGTCGACTTCGCTCCCGAGGTCGATCACTACGTGAGCGACGTGACGCGCACCTGGCCCGTCGGAGGCACCTTCGACGAGCGCATGGTGCCGATCTACGACGCCGTGCTCGCTGCCCAGGAGGCGGCCATCGCCGCGGTGCGCCCGGGGGCCGCCTACCGCGACATCGGGCGCGCCGCTACCGGCGTGCTGCGCGAGCGCGGCTACAGCTGTCCCCACGGCATCTGCCACTCGGTCGGGATGGCGGTCCACGACCCGGGCCGGATGGGGGGCGAGCTGCGCCCCGGGATGATCTTCACGATCGAGCCCGGGATCTACGACCAGGAGACCGGCATCGGCGTCCGCATCGAGGACGTGGTGCTGGTGACGGAGGAGGGCTGCGAGGTCCTCAGCGCCGACTGCCCCAAGACGAGGGTCGAGATCGAGGCCCTGATCGCCGAAGAGGGCATCCTGGACGTCGTCGACGCCAAGTGACGCCCCCGGGGCGAGTGCCCGCCGCTCGAACCCCCACCGAGAGCTCAGCATCCCGCCGATCGAGACCCCATGCGCCTCGCCTCCACCCTCCTGCTCCTCGCCCTCCTCCCGGGCTGCTTCCTGTCGCGTTCGCACCTGAACCAGCCCATCGCCCCTGAGACGGTCGAGCGCATCGTTCCTTCCAAGACGACCGCCGGCGAGGTCGCGCAGCTGCTCGGCGCCCCGCTCGAGGTCGTCCAGCTCGGCTATCGCTCGGCCTGGCGCTACGAGTTCACCGTCGAGAAGCAGGCGGCCCTCTTCCTCTTCGTCGTGGGCCTGCGCGGGGTCGACAACCAGGCCGATCGGGTGTGGGTCTTCTTCGACGAGGAGGGCGTCGTCAGCCACGTGGGGGCGACCTTCGCGGGCGAGGACGCCGAGTACTCCGTTCCCGGGGTCGAGGTCTGGGCGGACGACGAGTGACTCGGGCGTCGACAGCACGGCTGCTGGTCCTGCTTGGGTGCCAGCTGCTCGCCACGAGTTGCGTGACCGGGACGCTCGCGCGCGAGCGCACGTTCACAGCGCCGGTCGCAGGGAGCGTGGAAGCCCTGCGGGTGGGGGAGGACGACCTCGACGCGTGCCTCGAGCGTCTCGGCGCACCGCTCATCGTCCGTGAGGATCGCGACCGCGCCGTCCTCGTCTGGGGCTGGCGCGAGACGCGCGGCTGGAGCGTGCGCGCCTCGATCTCCATCGTCCGCGGTGCGAGCACGAACTTCTCGTTCGCCAAGGACCAGGCCGACCTCGAGGCCGTGGTGGGGGTCTTCGACCCCAGCTGGCGCCTCGTGCTCCTGCGGCGTGGGCGACTCGGGGAGCTGACCCAGCGCTGGCTGCCTCGCGTGCCAGGCGCTCCGGTCGTGCGCGATCCGCTCGCCCAGGCGCCGTGAGGGTGCGCGCGCCCGCGAGGTCGGAAGGGGCTCTCAGCCCGCGCTTGCGCTCGTCCGCGCCGGCGTGGATCATGCGACGCGATGTCCCAGGGTCCCCTTCGCGTCGCCGTGGCCGGGCTCGGCTTCGGCGCTGAGTTCCTCCCGATCTACCGCGCCCACCCCGACGCCGAGTGCGTCGCGATCTGCCAGCGGACCCAGGCCAAGCTCGACGAGGTGGGGGACGCGCACGGCATCGCCGCGCGCTACACCGACTTCGACGCGATGCTTCGCGACGACTCGATCGACGCGGTCCACATCAACACGCCGATCCCGGCGCACGCGGAGCAGACCCTCGCGGCGCTCGAGGCGGGCAAGCACGTGGCCTGCACCGTGCCGATGGCCACCAGCGTCGAGGACTGCCGGCGGATCGTCGAGACCGCCGAGCGCGTGGGCAAGGTCTACATGATGATGGAGACCGTCGTGTACAGCCGCGAGTACCTGTACATGAAGGACCTCCTCGACCGCGGGGAGCTCGGACGCCTGCAGTTCGTGCAGGCCTCGCACATGCAGGACATGGAGGGCTGGCCGGACTACTGGCCGGGCCTGCCGCCGATGCACTACGCCACCCACGTGGTGGGTCCGTGCCTGGGCATGACCGGTGCCGAGGCGGACAGCGTGTCGTGCCACGGCTCGGGCCGCATCGCGGACGACCTTGCGGCGATCCACGACGCCCCGTTCGCGGTCGAGAGTGCGCACATCACCCTGCGCGGGTCCGACGTCGTGGCGCGCGTGCACCGCTCGCTGTTCGACACGGCGCGGCAGTACCGCGAGAGCATCGACGTCTACGGCTCGAAGCAGGCGGTCGAGTGGCCCCTCATCGAGCACCGCCCGCTGGTCAAGCACGTCGCGAAGCGCCCCGAGCAGGAGATCCCCGAGGAGGTGGAGTGCCCGGACTTCGCGCACCTGCTCCCCGAGCCGATCCAGCCCTTCACCACCGGCGGCGTCTACGACCTCGAGGGCAACACGCACCTGTCGTTCACCCAGGGCGGCGGGCACGGGGGCTCCCACCCGCACCTCGTCCACGCCTTCGTCGAGGCCGTACGCGGCCACCGCCGCGCCTTCCCCGACGTCCGCCAGTCCGCGAACTGGACCTGCGTCGGGATCCTGGCCCACGAGTCGGCCATGGAGGGTGGTGCCCCCAAGGCCCTGCCCGACTTCACCCACCCTGCCTGAGCCGCTCGCGGCCCGGGCGGGCTCCCAC
>WTJQ01000181.1 GCA_011524785.1 Planctomycetota bacterium
CACTCCGGAACAAGGCTGACGACCAGGCTGCTCTGGACGCGTTCATGGCGAACGCCCTCCTGGACCCCCGGGTCCTCAACGAGTCGAGTCCTTTCTCCCGCCCCTCGCTCGCGCACAAGCACGGTGCGATCGGTGACGAGACCTCGATCCAGGACCTGGACCTCAACGGCGAGGCCGACATGTTCGAGGACGAGATCCCGGCGACCGGCATCAACGGCGGTCGGACGGCGACGGTCTTCAACGACCAGCTGGCCCACGGGGTCCACGTGGCCCTCGACCAGGGTGAGTTCCTGTTCCCCGTCAAGGAGACCAGCGACACGGACGACCTCCTGTACCTCCACGAGGAGGGTGCCTCCGGCTGCGGAGTGCTCGGCCTCGTGATGGACAGCGTGCGCGAGGTCCGCGTCAACCTGACGCGGCGCCCGACCGACACGGTGACCGTCAGCTGGTCCATCTCCGATGCCACCGAGCTCGGTGTCATGGAGGAGGACGAGGTGACCGGCGAGATCGTCGTGGTCGCATCCGGCACCCTCGTCTTCACGACCGAGGACTGGTTCCACCCGCAGGTCCTGATGCTCACGGGCATCCAGGACGGGGAGCACGACGGCGGCACCGGTGCCACCCTGATGTTCGATCCGTTCATCAGCACCGACGACGCCTACGCTGGCTGGGCCCTCGAGCCGATGCACTTCACGGTCGAGGACACCACCAAGTTCGCGAGCGAGATGTACGTCGACGCTGGCGCGGATCCGAACTTCGGGAACGGCACCGAGGAGCACCCCTACACCACGATCGCCGAGGCGCTCAGCTGCGGGGTCACCGTGGATCGCCTCTTCGTGGCTCCGGGTGTCTACAACGAGGACCTGCTCATCGAGAACGCCCCGGTCCACATCGAGGCGGCTCCTGGCGCGGTCCTCCAGGGCAGCGGGCAGCGTCCCGTCATCGAGGTCCGGGGCCACAACTCCCTGGGCAGCTCCATCAGCGGCCTGACCATCACCGGCGGCGCCGGTGAGACGGGAGGCGTGATGGTCACCAACGGTGGCGACCTGTCCCTCGTGAACTGCACCCTCTCGGGCTGCACCGGCGGCACCGCCGGCGCCATGCTCGTGCGGAACGGTTCGACGGCCAGCCTCGTCGGCTGCACCATCGACGGCAACGACTCGAGCAACGGGACCGGCGGTCTCATGGTCGAGGGCAGTGACGTCCTGGTGTCGGGCTGCGTGTTCCAGAACAACTCTGGACGCGAGGGCGGCGCCCTGATGGTGCGCAACCAAGGCAACCCGACGATCGAGGACTCGGTCTTCCGTCTCAACAGTGCCCAGCAGGGCGGAGCGGTCTTCCTGGACGGCTCCAGCGTCGCCCTGACGCGCTGCTGGATCTCTGACAACAGCGCCTCCGTCACCGGCGGGGCCGCCTACGCTCGGAACGGCTGCACGGTCACGCTCGACGGCACCAAGGTGACGAACAACTCCGCCCCCACGGGCGGCGGCGTCACCCTGGACAACGCCGAGCTGGACGCGCTCCGCTCCACGCTGGCCACCAACGGTGAGTCCGTCTTCATCATCAACACCGGCGCGGTGTCCCTCAACAGCTCCATCCTCTGGGACGGCGGCACGGGCACCTCGATCGGCACGAGCACCAACAACGGCTTCGAGGCCGAGGCGGTGTACAGCATCGTGGACAGCGACGAGTTCGATGCGGACGACACGGTCCTGGCCGTGGATCCGATGTTCAAGGACGCGGCCGCGGGTGACCACGGCCTCCTGGCCGGCTCGCCGGGCATCGACAGCGGTGACCCCGCGCTCGGCCCGGACCCGGACGGCAGTGCTCCCGACATGGGCTCCCACCCCTACCAGGGTCAGTGACCCGCGGACGGGGACGCCTCCTCCGGGCGGACCCCGTCAGAACGCGCGCCCGCGCCGCCTCGAGCGGTGCGGGCGCGCCGCATTCGGGGTCCCGTTGAGGGCGCGTCGCCCAGATCCCCCTCAGGGTCAGGCGGTCGATCAAGCTTCGACGCCGCGGCGCAGACGCCAGCCCACCTGGCGCAGCACCTGACGCGCGACCTGGTCGGGGTCGTAGCCCCCGGGCAGGCGCACGAAGAGCAGGTCCCGCTCCGAGCAGGACTCCTTGAGCGCCTGGTAGGCGGCCTGCTCGAGGCGGATGCCGAGCAGCACCAGCGTCGCGCCGGTGCTCTGGATGCAGGAGCGCACCTCGTCGGCGGCGCTGAGCCCGCTGACCTCGAGAGCCTCGATCGCGTCGAGCTCGAGCTGCTCGGCCACGCGCCCCAGGTCGGGCTCGTCCCCGGCCACGTGCAGGGCCGCGACGGCCACGCCCTCGAGGAGCGAACGCGCCTCGAGGTTCGGATCGCGAGCCGGCTCGTCCGTGCGCGGGGTCGCCTCCTCGAAGGCGCCGAGTGCCGTCGTCAGGTCCTCGCCGAGGTCGTCGCGACCGCGCAGGTCCTGCAGCGCCTCGATGAGCGCGCGGTCCCGACTCGCGAGGCCGCACTCCCGCCAGCGCGCGAGGGTCGCGACGATCGACTGCTGGTCCCCCTCCAGGAGGGCGCCGTCCCCCGCACGCTGCACGTGGTAGCGCAGCTTCTTGAGCAGCTGCTGCCGCTCCTTGCGCTCCTGGCTCCGCTTGACCAGCTCCTGGGAGCCGCGCTCCGCGCGGGCCAGCAGGTCCGCGGCCGCAGAGGGGTCGGCCGGATCGTCGAGCCGCATGTGACGGTCGACGTAGATCCGGTGCACCGTGGTCTGGTGCTTGAGCCAGGCGAAGAGGTCGCGCTGGTCCGAGTCGCCCCGCAATCCGAGGCTGCGAACCGCGACCAGGATCGACGACTGCGCCTCGGCCATGAGGTAGAGCAGCTCGGTCGGGGGCGGGGCGTCCTGGTCCTCGCCGGCCACCTCAGCACCGAGCTGGGCGATCCGCGCCAGCGCCTCGTAGGCCGCCGCAGCCTGCAGGACGGGCCCGTCCGGCGGGAGCGGCATCGGGCCGTCGAGCATCCACGGGAAGCACTCGGGGAGGCCCGTCAGGGAGGCGCGCAGCTCGGCCTCGGCCTGCTCGAGACCCGGCTCGGTACCGGTCCGCTTCTGGCAGGCGAGCCGCAGGGCCGCGGCCTTCCAGCGCGCGCGCCGCGCGACCAGGGACAGGTCGGCCAGGGGCTCCGTGGGGAGGGGCCGCTCGCTGGTGACGCGCCGCCCGTCGCCGGTGTGGACGACCTTGTCCCTCAGGGGTCCCGAGCCCGCGTCGAGCTGGCGCCCCAGCCAGGTGTGCAGGGCGCGCAGGGCGTCCCGGACCTCGGGGTCGCGACTCGCAGCCTCCACGCAGGCGCCCATCAGGGTCCGCAGGGCGGACA
>WTJQ01000289.1 GCA_011524785.1 Planctomycetota bacterium
TCGTGGCGAAGGAGGCCCCGGCGAGGTCCACCTCGCGGCCGAGGACCCGGTCCAGCTCGGTCGGATGGCCCACGGACTCGTGGATCTGGAGGCAGAGCTGGCTCCCGCCGAGGATGAGCGTGTGCTCGCCCTCGGGACAGAGCGGCGCGCTGCAGAGGTCCGCGGCCTCGTCCCGCACCCGAGCCGCGTGCCCCCGAAGATCCATCGCACGCACGACCTCGAAGCCGCCGGACTTGTAGTTGCCGCCGAACGAGGCCGGATAGCTGCGGCGCTCGACGGTCCCGTGAGCGCTGGCCGTAGCACTGATGCCGGCCCCGCAGCGCACGAGCACCTGGTGAAGGGCGGCGCCCTCACTCGAGGCCTGCCACTGCTCCTCCCGACGCAGCGAGAGGTCGGCCTGGCGCAGCACGACCTCGTCCCGGCCGCGCATGGCACCCGCAGCCTCCAGGAGGAGGTCGAGCTTGGCGCGCACTCCGAGCTTGAACGGGTCCTCCTCGACGGGGGTGCTGTAGTCCCCGACGTGGCCGGCCTCCTCCGAGAGCTGGACCGGCGCCGATCGGGAACCCGCCAGGTCGCGCCCGGCCTTGACCGCCCGCCGCGCGAGGCCCGGAGCGACCTCGTGCAGGTCCGCATGCGTCCCGGGCGCGGCGGCGAAGCCCCAGGCCCCGTCCTTCAGGACCCGGACGCCGAGGCCGAAGTCCTCGGTCGCCGAGGCGCCTGCGAGGCTGTCGTTCTGGACGGTCAGCTCCTCGAGCGCAAGCCGCTGAACCCGGGCGTCGGCGTAGTCCGCCCCAGCGCGCAGCGCCTCGTCAACGGCTCTTCGTGCGATCTCGTGCATGGCTGCTCTCAGAGTTCGGTGGTGGAGGTGAACCGAAAGCCCTCGATGCGGAGAGCGGGGCAGACGATCTCGCCCTGGAAGAGCGCACCCGCCACCTCTGCGCGGTGGCCAACGCCCGTGACCCGCTGGAGCGCCTCGACCAGGGACTGCGTGAAGCGGAGGTTGCAGACCGGCGCGGTGACGCGCCCCCCCTCGATGAGGAAGGTCCCGCCCCGCGTCATCCCGGTCAGCGTCACGTCGCGGGGCTCGATCAGGTTCGTGTAGTGGAAGCGCGTGACGAGGAGGCCGCGCTCGACGCCACCGACCAGGTCCTCCACCGACGCATCCCCCGCGGCCAGCACCAGGTTCTGGGGCGAGGGCCCCTGGGCGGAGGGCTGAGCGTGGCCGTGCCCCGTGTTGGCGGTCCCCAGGCGCGCGGCCCACTGAGCGTCGGTGACGGGCCCCTGGAGAGCCCCGCCCTCCAGGAGGGGGACTCGCTGCCGGGGAGCCCCCTCACCGTCGAGGCGCCAGCCGGGGTGCTCGGCCAGTCCAGCGTCGTCGTACAGGCCGAGGGACGAGGGGAACAGCTCGACGCCCTGCCGGTCGACGAGGAACGAGCGCTGCTCGTGCACCTCCTTGGCACCGAGCCCCTGGTAGGAGAGGAACAGCAGCAGGCTGCTCACGGCGAGGGGCTCGAGCACGACCGTGTACTCGCCTGGATCGACCGCGCGCGGGCTGCGCCCGGAGGAGCCCTTCTCGACAGCACGCGCGATGACCCGGCCCGGGTCGAGCCTCCCGACGTCGCAGTCCGTCTGCTCCGCGACGCCACCGTCACTGAGCCCGTCCTCAGGGGTGGCGGTGAGGGAGAAGCTCGCCCGACTGAGAGCCCCCTCTACGCGCCGGCCGGCCGAGTTCACGAGGTGCCGGGACCGCACCGTGGTGCGTGCCATTCCCGCAGGAACGAGGCCCTCCCTGGAGCAGGCCTCCATGGCCTGATCGATCCACCGCGCCTTCTCACGGAAGGTGTGGTCCTGGGTCGGGCGGTGGAGCGCCGAGCCGGGGACGTCGACCGGGCCCCCGAGCTCCACGCGATGGGGATCCGGTGCTGCGACCTGGGCGAGGACGGAGGCCCGTCCCACCGCGGCGCGCACGCTCTCCTCACTCAGGTCCCCCACCGTGGCGCGCGCCTCGCGCCACCCCTCGGGGGAGCGATACCGCAGGCGCACCGCGAGGCAGTGGCGCTCGCGGTCCCCGTTCTGGCTGGGCCCCTCCGGGCCATAGCGAACGAACCGGTCCTCCTCGGAGTCGAGGGTGACCTCGGTCTCGTCGGCCGTGCTCGTGGCGAGCGCGGCCTGGCAGACCTCGAAGGCGTGATCGCTGGTGAGCAGGCTCATGGCAGGGGCGTGGACCTCAGACGGCGACGAAGTTGACGAGACGACCAGGGACGACGATGACCTTCTTGATCTCCTTGCCCTCGAGGCGCTCCGCGACCGCCTCCCGAGCCAGCGCCTCGAGCTGGTCCTTGGAGGCGTCCTTCGGGGCCTCGACCCGACCCCGGAGCTTGCCCATGACCTGGACGGCGAGCTCGAACGTGTCCGCCCCCAGGTAGCGCTCGTCCACCTGAGGCCAGGGGGCCGTGGACACGGTGCCGGCGGGGTGACCGAGGCGACACCAGAGCTCCTCGGCGATGTGGGGAGCGAAGGGGGCCAGGGCCGCGACCACGCGCTCGGCCAGGTCCCGCCGGAGGGCGTCCCGGTGCTTGGTCGCGACGTTGACCCACTCCATGAGGGCCGCGATGGCCGTGTTGAAGTTGAAGCCCCCGAAGCTGTCGTCGATCCGCTGGAGGCACGGGTTCCAGGCTCGCTCGAGGAGCAGCGCCTCCCCCTCGGGCTCGCCGGAGGTCGGCTCGAGCAGGTGCGCCCGGATCGGGGCGTCTCCATCCTCGTCCACGAAGAGCCGCCAGAACCGCTCCAGGAAGCGGCGCGCCCCCGGCACGTCCCGCGGGTTCCAGGGCTTCGAGTCCGACAGCGGCCCCATGAACATCTCGTACAGCCGGAACGCGTCCACGCCGTACTCCTCGATGACCTCGTCGGGGTTCACGACGTTGCGGAGGGACTTGCTCATCTTCGCCACCACCGGCTCGAGGGCGGCCCCGCTCGCGCGGTGCACCGGCGGCTCGGCGTCGGTGTCGACCTCGTCACTGGGCACGAGGCGCCCGGTCGGGTCCTTGTAGGCGAAGGCCTGGAGCATGCCCTGGTTGAAGAGCTGCTGGAACGGCTCGTTCGTGGGCACCAGGCCCTCGTCGAACAGGACCTTGTGCCAGAAGCGCGAGTACAGGAGGTGCAGCACCGCGTGCTCCGTCCCCCCGACGTAGAGGTCCACGTTCTGCCAGTAGTCCAGAGCCTTCTCGGAGGCAAAGCGCTCGCCGTTCCGAGGATCCATGAAGCGCAGGTAGTACCAGCACGACCCCGCCCACCCGGGCATGGTGTCCGTGTCCCGCATCAGGGGCTCCCCGCTCGCTGGATCCTCGAC
>WTJQ01000608.1 GCA_011524785.1 Planctomycetota bacterium
TGGCGGTGGTCCGAGCGCAGCGATCGATTCCGTCAGCTGCTCCCCGGACCTCGGCCCGAGCGCGCAGCGACGGTCGCCAGCGTCGACTCCGTGCTGGAGCGGGATGGTGGACTGTGGCTGCGGACCAGCACCGGAGCCGTCCGATGGGAGCCGGACGGCCCGGGGACCCACGTCGAGGGCCTTCCAGGCCGTCGCCTGCGTGGCCTCCCCATGGGCGTCGTCGCCTGGGACGAGGCCGGGGTCCATCGGCTTCGTGGCTCGACCGATGCGTCCGCCAGCGTCCTCCACGCGGGCTCGCTCTCGCACGTGTTCGCGGCGGACGACGGTCTTGGTCTCGTGGACACCCACGGGATCCGGATCCGTGGGGGGAGCATGGAGCGGACCCGGGCGCTCGGGGACGCTGAGGTCGCGGGGGACCGGATCGTGGACCTCGTGCCGCTCGAGGGAGCGCGCTTCGCGCTGCTCACCGATCAGGGGGACCTCCAGGTGTATGAACCCGAGGCCCGGCGGCTCGAGCGACAGATGCAGCTCCCCGCTGAGGTGGGTGATGGCCGACTGCTCGTGCATCCCGGTGGCGCGGTCGTCGTGCAGGCCGAGGGCGGCACCCTGATCGGAGGGAGACGTGTCCGGGATGGATCGAGGCTGGGGATCGCTCCCGGCGCCGCCTCCTCGCACAGCCTGGTCGAGGCCCGTGGCCTGTCGGTCCTGTCCGAGCGGGTCCTCGGCCTCGATCGAGAAGGGAGGCTGCGCCCCTTCGATCCGTGGACGGGATGGGGCACCGTCGGGCCGCCGCGGCCGAGCGCTCCGGTGGAGCCCGTGGCGGATCGGCTCCTGCTCGACGGCGCGCTCGTGCTCCTCCGCGAGGACGGGGAGCTGCACGCGCGAACGGGACCGGGCCGGCCCACGACGCGGCTGCCCGGATCGGCGGTGCAGGACCCGAGGGACCTGGTCCCCCTCGGTGGAGACACGGCGCTGGTGCGTGGTCGTGAAGGCCGGCAGGGCGTCGCGGATCATTGGCTCCTGGCCCGCCGCCGTGGCGTGCTCGCTGTCGAGGACCTGCCGAGAGGGCGCCTCGTGGGGACCAACGAGGCCGCGCTGATCGTGGCCGAGGACAACCGCACGGTGTGGGGCGTCGACGGGGAGCGCCGCTGGAGCGCGTCCGCCGGGACCGTCCCCTCGCACGAGCCCGTCGATGTCCTGAACCTCCCCGGTGGCGAGAGGGCGCTGGTCCTCGCGGAGGACGGCCGGGTGTTCTCCTACGACCGATCCTCGACGAGGGCGAGCCGCCGCATGAGCCTGCCGCGTCCGGTCGGGGAGGGGCGACTCCTCCTCGATGGTCAGGGAGACCCCGCGGTCCTCACGGAGGCGGGTGAGTTGTTCTTCCGCGGCTCCGGGCAACCTTCGGCGAGCGAGGTCCCGGAGCAGCAGATCGAGCAGGGTGAGCGGGGGGTCCACTGGATCGACGACGCGAGCAACCTGCGTCTCGATCGAGCCAAGGTCGGGCTCACTACGCTCCCCGGGTGGCCCGATGCCGGGCGGTTCCCCCTCGCGCCCGAGGGCTTGGAGCTCCTGGAGTCCAAGGACAGGACGTGGGTGCGCCGAGGCGGAAGGGCCTACGAGCTCCTCGCTGGCGGGCGCTGGGACGAGTTCCCCCTGCCGGAGGGCGTCCTGGGGGCGGGCGCTGACCGGCGCTCCGCAGCGCGAGCCCTCCATGGGCCGAACCGCGCGCTGATCGCGACGAGTGTTGACGGAACCGTCGTGTCCATGGCGCCGCAGGGGGCCGTAGCGACCCCCCAGCTGGAGGGGCTCGTGGGCCTCGCTGGTGGGGAGCGTCCCCTCGTACTCCTCGAGGGCCGCGGCCGCACCCTGCACGAGCTGCGTCCATCCGGTCGGGCCCTCGAGAAGGACACCGTCGTGCTCGATCCCAGCGCGACGCCCTTCTTGGGGCAGCGTGTCTTCGAGCTTGCCAAAGGCGGACCGTGGGCAGCACTCGATGAAACCGGTCGTGTCCACGCGCGGAGCGCGTCGAGCGGTTGGCGCATCGTGGGGGAGCCACTGGTCGGAGCCGACCCGATCCTCCTGCTGGGACCTCTCGGGTCCCAGAGCGTCGTGACCACGAGCACGACACCGGACGGGCAGCTCCAGCAGGTCCGACTGACGGAGCTCGATGGCCGGATCCTGACCGTCACGCGCGAAGGAGACCGCGTCCGCTGGCGCACGGTCCTCCCCGACGGAGGCGCGACCGACGGCACTCTGCAGATCTCCTTGCAGGTCTCCCTGGAGGAGTTCCTGGTTGCGCTCGACGCAGGCTCGCTGGCAGGGGCCGACGAGGCACTCGCGCAGCGCCTCGCCTGGATCCAGGAGGCCCTGCGTTCCCCGATGGGGACCCTGCGCTACGTCAACGCGTCGGGACTCATCGAGGCCATGGCGCCCGTGCAGGAAGGTGCTGATCAATGGGTCGATGGGCTGAGGATCGTCGAGGGCGAGGTCCGCTACTTGGGCAGGTCCGTCCCCATCCGAGAGCGCGTGCAGGAGCTGTCGGCGACCGATGCATGGACGGCTGCTCCCCTCACTCGCGGTGCCGTCGACCCAGATGCGGAGCGGACGTGGTTCCAGCTCGGTGACTGGCGGCCGCGGGTGAACGCGGACGGGATCCTCGAGAGCCACCGACCGCTGCGCCTCGAGACTGGGCCTTCGGGGGAGCTCCAGTGCGTCCTGGCGAGTCGGGACTCGCTGGACCTCGGGGACCGAAGGAGGACCGCTCCCGAGGACGAGGGGCCGTTCCGGCTCAGGGGTGGGGGAGTCGAGGTCAAGACCGAGGGCGGCTGGACGGCCTACTACAACGAGGGTGACAGGGAGTTCGTCGTCGATGCGCCAGCCGAGGGCACTGATCGCGTCACCTGGAGTCCCTCCACGGGGGCCGTCATCGTCAACAGGGACGGGAGAGCCATCCGGTTCCCGCAAGGGGGGACGAGACGCGTGTTGCTCGAGACTGGCTGGACCGGCCGCGTCGAGGCGGTGGGGACGACCTTGGACCTCGGCCAGCAGCCGAAGGTCGTTCTCCGCGCACCGAGCCGCGCCTGGACCGTCGATCGGGCCGAAGTGGAGCGTTCCCCGATCAGTCGGCCCTCCTTCGCGCGTCCGGACTCGAGTCTCCAGGATCTCACCCTCCACGGGCTCGAGTGGAGCGCACGAGATGCGTGGCCCCGGTTCGAGGGCCGCACGGTCCGTCTAGCGGGCGAGGTGTTCGAGCACGAGGTCCCCCTGGCGCTCGGGGACCGCGCTGGAGAGCCGGCAGTGGAGGTGCGGATCGCCGACGAGTGGTTCACTCGCGGCGTGGACGGCGAC